>DATCFQ010000129.1:0-2874 GCA_036509495.1 Caulobacteraceae bacterium | reverse complement strand
GGCTCTTCCAGCATCCGCGCGAACAGGCCAAAGCCCCCGCCGCGGAAGTGTTCCGAGACATCCTGCATGACCAGCGGGTTGCGCAGGTCCGGCTTGTCGGTCCCGTACTTCCGGATCGCCTCCCGGTAGGCCACCCGCGGGAAGGGATAGGGCGTCACCGGCTTGCCGCCGGAGAACTCCTCGAACACCCCGTGCAGCACCGGCTCGATGGCGGCGAACACGTCCTCCTGGGTGACGAAGCTCATCTCGACGTCGAGCTGGTAGAATTCCAGCGAGCGGTCGGCCCGGAGGTCCTCGTCGCGGAAGCACGGCGCGATCTGGAAATAGCGGTCGAAGCCCGAGACCATCAGCAGCTGCTTGAACTGCTGGGGGGCCTGGGGCAGCGCGTAGAACTTGCCCTCGTGCAGGCGCGAGGGGACCAGGAAGTCGCGCGCGCCCTCGGGGCTGGAGGCGGTGAGGATCGGGGTCTGGTACTCCAGAAAGCCCTGGTCGATCATCCGGCGCCGGATCGAGGCGATCACCCCCGAGCGCAGCACGATGTTGCGATGCAGGGTCTCGCGGCGAAGGTCGAGATAGCGGTACTTGAGCCGCAGCTCCTCGGGATAGTCGGGCTCGCCGAACACCGGAAGCGGCAGCTCGGCGGCCTCCGAGAGCACGTCCAGCGCCTGCACCCGCACCTCGATCTCGCCGGTCGGCAGGTTGGGATTGACCGTGTCCTGGCTCCTGGCGACCACCTCGCCGTCGATGCGGATGACGCTCTCGGCGCGCAGCTTCTCGGCGGCGGCGAAGCCTGGGCTGGTCGGGCCGAACACCAGTTGGGTCAGGCCATAGTGATCGCGCAGGTCGATGAACAGCAGGCCGCCGTGGTCGCGCTTGCGGTGGATCCAGCCTGACAGGCGCACAGTCTGGCCGGCGTCGGCCAGGCGCAGGGCGCCGCAGGTGTGGGAGCGAAAAGCGTGCATCGCTGTCCAAGAACCTCGGATTTGAAAGGCGGCGAAGGGCGCATGCCCTCCGGGGGAAGTCAAGGCGGCCGGCGGCGGCTTGATCGGCGCCTGGACGCACTCCACCATCGGGCCTGCTCATCGAGACGCGGGGAAACCATTATGGCCTATTGGCTGGTGAAATCCGAACCGGGGACCTGGTCGTGGGACCAGCACGCCAAGGCGGGGGCCGACGCATGGACCGGGGTGCGCAACCACCAGGCCAAAATCTTCCTGCAGTCCATGAAGCCTGGCGACAAGGCGTTGTTCTACCACTCCGGCGAAGAGCGGGCGGTGGTGGGGATCACCGAAGTGGTCAAGGCCGCCTATCCCGATCCCACCGACGCCTCCGGCGCCTTCGTCTGCGTGGACCTGAAGGCCGACGCTCCCCTGGCCCGCAAGGTCACCCTGGCCGAGGTGAAGGCCAACCCGGCGCTGGCAGACATGGTGCTGGTGAAGAACTCGCGCCTCTCGGTGCAGCCGGTGACGGCGGCGGAGTGGAAGACGGTCTGCACCATGGGCGGGGTGGTGCTTTAGCCGCCGGCCTTGTTGCGAGCTTCGGCGACCACCTCGTCGATCGCCTCGATCACGGCCTGCGGCTGTTCCAGCTGGATGAAGTGACCTGATCCCGGCACGACGCGGTTCTGACCGCGCGAGGAGAGCGAAGCGATGTCGTTGTGTCCCTTCATCCACAGCGCCTGCCAGGCCTGGTTCTGCGAATCGCTGAGACTGGGGTCCTTGGCCGGCTGGCCCGCCGTGAGCACGACCAGAGGCATGTCGCCGTAGGACCGGCGGTGGGCCACAGTCTCGGCCGAGTCCTGGTCGATGGCGCCCGCCTCGGACGCCAGGGTTCTATAGCTCGCCGCCCGCGTCTCCTGGGCGATCATCGCCGCGCCCACTGAAGGCGGCAGACCCGGCGGCGGCGGGGGTACGCACGCCTTGTAGATGTCGGTCCCAGGCTTCAGCTGGCCCGCCTGGGCCGCGTCGCCGCAGGGCTCGGGGGGAATGACCCCCGCCGGCGCCGGCGGGCGGGGCGCGATGGTGGCGATGAGTTGTTTCTGATTGTCGATGGTGGGCTCGATCAGCACCAAGCCGGCCACCTCCCTGGGATGAAGGTCGGCATACAGCCGGACCGGATAGCCGCCGAGCGAATGCCCAACCAGAACATAGGGTCCCTTCAGCCGAGCCGCGCGCAGCAGAGCCGAAAGGTCCGCGTCCATGGCGTTCGCATCGCGAGGCCGAGGCCCCTCGTCGTTGACCCCGAGACCGGCGCGCTCGTAGGCGCAGGTTCGCGTCGTGCGAGCGATCTTGTACTGGACGAGGCCCCAGTTGGCGACGTGGGTTCCCAGGCCGCTTTCCAGGATCACCACGGGCGATCCGGAGCCCATGCAGATCAGGTTCATCCGCCGTCCGTCCGGCAGGCTGACCAGGTGCGGGGTCCCATAGGCCTCCCAAGGCGGCCCGTCCGATGGCGGCGACGCCGCGGGTTGGGCGAAGGCCGGGGCAGCCGTCATCAAGGCCGCGAGCGCGGCCATCGTCATATGGCGGATCATGTCTAGATTTCCTCGTCTGAGGTCGCCGGACCATCGCCCGGCACGTATTCGAGAAGCTCCCCGGGCTGGCAGTCCAGCGCCTTGCAGATCGCTTCCAGGGTCGAGAACCTGACGCCCCGGACATGGCCGGACTTGAGCAGCGACAGGTTCGATTGGGTGATGCCGATGGCTTCGGCCAGATCGTTGGAGCGCATCTTGCGCCGCGCCATCATCACATCGAGGCGGACGACGATCGGCATCAGACGAACTCCCTGCGCTCTTGGTCGGCCTCGCGGCCGAGTTCCATCACCCGGGCGACGACGTAGGTCATGCCGCCAAAGATCAGGGCCATCGCCTCGTTG
>DATCFQ010000128.1:0-3774 GCA_036509495.1 Caulobacteraceae bacterium | reverse complement strand
GCGCGAGGGTGGTCTGGTAGGCCGCGCGGGCGCGCAGCATCACCGGCATTACTGGCAGCTGCATCAGCCTGAGCGCGTCCAGCGCCCGCTTCACCGCCGGCGGCTCGACCCCCTCGCGCGGGACCGGCGCCTGGTTCAACAGGATCAGCCCCGGCCGGCGCAGACGCCGGATGATCTGGGCCGTCTGCAGGGTGGCGGCGAGGTCCAGGAAGGTCGGCCGCACCACCAGCAGCGCGACCTGGGCCAGGGCGATGGCGTGGCCGATGGAGTCCTCCGACGCGGCGGGGGTGTCCATGATCCGCAGGTCGAACGACCCGTCGGGCTGGTGGCGTGCGGCGTGGAGCGCCGCGCCGGTGGTCTGGACGGCGAACGGGCCCTCGCTTTTGCGCGCCTTCAGCACCTCGACCGCCGAGCCCTGGGGATCGGTGTCGGCGAGCTGCACGGCATAGCCGCGGCGGTGCGCCGCGATGGCGAGGTTGACCGCGACCGTGGTCTTGCCCGACCCGCCCTTGCGGGCGATTACAGCGATAGTCTTCATCGGGGAGCTCCAGGACTGCTCGATTGGGCGGGATGCTAGGCAGAGTCCCTGAGTCCCGCGAGACCAAAGCTCAACGGGCCTGTGGATGCCTTGCGGCGCCGGCAAAACCTCTAGAGTGTCGTGACCAGGACGAAGCAGCCGGGGCGGGCGGGTATGGATCTGGCGGCGGGGGCGGGCGCTCCTGGACGTGGTCGGGATGCGCTGCCGATGACCGCGCGCGGCGTGGATCGGGCGCTGCTGGCCATGGTGGCGGGCTTCGCCCTGCTGGCCGTCGCCTGCATCGGAGCGATCTGGTTCACCGAGCAGCAGCAGAGGTCGGCCGCCTGGGCGAGGCACTCGATGGAGGTGGAGAGCCGCATCGCGTCGGTGCTGTCGCTGCTGCAGGACGCCGAGACCGGCCAGCGCGGCTATCTGCTCACCCGCCGGCGCGAGTTCCTGCAGCCCTATGACCTGGCTATCGCCAGGCTCCCCGCCGCCCTGACGGGCCTCGCGCGCGCCACCGCCGACAACCTCTACCAGCAGGTGATGGCCGCGCGGCTGGCGACGGTGACCAAGGCGCGCGCGGCGGTGCTCGACCAGATCATCCGGGACGATTCGCGATCCCAGCCGCTGCTGTCGGCCGGTGAGGTGGCGCAGCTGGAACACGGCAGGGCGCTGATGGATCAGGCCCGCGGCCTGATCGGCCAAATGAAGGCCGAGGAGGAGTCCCTGCTGGCCCAGCGCCAGCGCCGGGCGAGGGACCAGGACGCCGTCGTCCAGATCGGCCTGGGTCTTGGCGCGGTCGCCATCGCCCTGCTGGGCCTGTTCGCCTATGCCGACGGCGGCCGCCGCATCAAGGCCCTGGCCGAGGTCCGCGACGGGCTGGAGGCCGCACACGCCGAGCTGCTCGCCGACGTCGTCGAGCGCGAGCGGGTCGAGGGCCAGCTGCGCCAGCTGCAGAAGATGGAGGCGGTGGGCCAGCTCACCGGCGGCGTCGCCCACGACTTCAACAACATGCTGGCGATCATCATCGGCTCGCTGGATCTTGCCAAGCGGCGGCTGACCGGGGCCGAGGACGCCCGGGTCGGCGACTGCATCGACAACGCCCTGGAGAGCGCCTCGACCGCGGCCCAGCTGACCTCGCGGCTGCTCGCCTTCTCGCGCCAGCAGCCGCTGCAGCCCCAGGCGCTGGACCCCAACAAGCTGGTCGCCAGCATGTCGCAGCTGCTGCGCCGGACGGTGCTCGAGGACGTGCGCATCGAAACGGTGCTGGCCGGGGGCCTTTGGCGGGTCAACGCCGACCCCAACCAGTTGGAAAGCTCGATCCTCAACCTTTGCATCAATGCTCGGGACGCCATGCCCGCCGGCGGGCAGCTGACCATCGAGACCGCCAACGCGCACCTGGATGACGCCTATGCCGCCGGCGAGGCCGACGTGGTTGCAGGTCAGTATGTGATGATCGGCGTCACCGACACCGGAACCGGCATGCCGCTGGAGGTGGTCGAGCGGGCCTTCGATCCGTTCTACACCACCAAGGGCGTCGGCAAGGGCACGGGGCTCGGCCTCAGCCAGGTCTATGGCTTCGTCAAGCAGTCCGGCGGGCACGTGAAGATCTATTCCGAGCCCGGCCAGGGCACGACGGTGAAGATCTATCTGCCGCGGCTGATCAAGGACGCCGCAATCGCCGAAATTCCTGCCGCCGAGGCGCGCCTGGAGCGGGGCGCCGAGCAGGAGATCATCCTGGTGGTCGAGGATGAGGAGCGGGTGCGGCACATGTCCGTCGATGCCCTGCGCGAGCTTGGCTACACCGTGGTCCAGGCCTCGAGCGGGGCTCACGCGCTGGAGGCCCTGGCGGTCCAGCCCAAGATCAGCCTGCTGTTCACCGACGTGGTCATGCCGGGAATGAACGGCCGCCGGCTGGCCGAACTGGCCCGCCAGCAGCGGCCCGACCTCAAGGTGCTGTTCACCACCGGCTATACCCGCAACGCGGTGGTGCATAACGGCGTGCTCGACCCAGACGTCGCTTTCCTGGCCAAGCCGTTCACCGTCGAGCAGCTGGCGCGGAAGGTACGGGAGGTCCTCGGCAGGGCGGAGTAGGGCGGCGGCGCCCATCCGGCAGCCTCTATCTTCACCGGCTCGTCGGAACCCGCCCTTAGAAATGCATCCGGAGTTCGGCGAAGACGCTGCGGGCGACCTCTCCGGTGACGTCTTCGCGGTGCTGGGCGTGCAGCAGGTTGAAGCCCGAGACCGCCAGCTCCAGGCGCGGAGCGATCTTCCAGCCGATGCGGCCGTTCAGTTCCACGTAGGAGGGCACGTGCGGGTCGGGCAGGACTCCGACGTAACGCAGGTCGGCGTCCAGGGTGACCTTCGGCCCCAGGTTCATCGAGGAGCGAAGCGTCGCCTGCCGCTTGGGATCGTCGCCATCCTGAGTGATCGAGACCAGTGGGATGGCCCCGGGGCCGAACTTCAGGTGCTCGGAGAGAAGGTCCATCCCTGCCGTCAGCCGCCACCAGCTGGCGGCCTGGAGCCGGCCCCAGCCCTCGAAGCCGTAGGTGTAGCCTTCGATGCCGTTGCCCCAGTAGAGCGGGAACAAGGTGACGGGCGTAATCTCGATGCTGCGCAGGTCGTTGTAGACGTTGAAGAACCCTGACGCCGAGAACGACAGCCGAGACGACGGCTGAGCCCGCAGTCCGACCTCGTAGGCGGTCAGCTTCTCGGGCGCGAACTGAGGATTGCCCTTCACCTCCAACAGCCCCGCGACCGTCTCCTGGACGTCGGTGTCGAACGGCGTGGGCGAGCGGATCGCCCGCGAAGCCGCAGCCCAGAGCATCAGGTTCTGGCTGGGCGTCAGGACCAGGCGCACGCTCGGCAGCGCCGAAACGCCGGAATAGGGGTCGTCCTCGAGCTTCAGGCCGACGACCAGCTTCAACGGCTTGGCCAGAGTGATGGTGTCCTGCACGAAGGCGTCCGACAGATCGAGCAGGCGGGCCGCCGGCGCGAACTGCAGCCCGCCCTCGCCGGCGATGCGGTATTGGGTGAAACGCAGGCCACCGCCCCAGACCACCTGGTTGCGCGAGCCGAGGTTGACGCCGTCCTGGAGATCCAGGTCGTAGATGTTCTGCCAGAGCGGCGTGCCGCCGGTGAGATCGTTTCCGCGCACCACGCGGTCGTAGAAGGCCTGGACCTGCAGGTTCGAGCCGTCCTGCCAGCTATGGTTCCAGCGGGCGGTGACGTTGCCTCCGCCGATGGTGGTCGTG
>DATCFQ010000127.1:0-3776 GCA_036509495.1 Caulobacteraceae bacterium | reverse complement strand
CGCCTCTGACCGGCGCCTTCGCCGACCGCGCGGCCGCCTTCGAAGCCGAGGGCGCCGACGTCTGCATCCTCGCCCAGATCGGCGCGCGGGGCTGGATCCAGACCGACCCGCCGGCGGGACTGAGGCTGATCCATTGCCCCGACCGGACCATATTCGAGGCCGCGGGCGCGGGGCCGGCCGTGCTGGTGGTCGATCGCGCGCTGCGGCTGGTGGTCCGGCTGGAGGCGGAGCCCTCGGCCGCGGAGGCGGCGCTCGCCGCCATCGCCGCCCTGCCGGCCGAAGCGGCCGCCGGGGCCATCTGCCCCGCGCCCGTGCTGATTCGGCCCGGCCTGTTCGATCCGGACCTCTGCCGGCGGCTGATGCAGCGGTTCGAGACCGGCGGCCACCTGGACGGGACCATCGCCTCGATGGACGCCGCCGGCGCCCTCTACAACAGGCTCGACGCGGCCAAGAAGCATCGCCGCGACCTGGTGCTGGACGGCGACGAGCCCTTGCTGGCGGAGGTCACCCAGGCGCTCTCGGCCCGGCTGGCGCCCGAGATCTTAAAGGCCTTCCACGCCGAGGCGGCCTTCATCGACCGGGTGGTGATCGCCCGCTACGACGACACTGGCGGCTATTTCCACCGCCACCGCGACAACACCTCGCCGCACCTGGCCTATCGCCAGTTCGCCCTGTCGGTGAACCTCAACACCGGCGACTTCGAGGGCGGGGCGCTCCGGTTCCCCGAGTTCAACGACCTGGACTACATGCCCCCGGCCGGCGCCGGCTTCGTCTTCTCCGCCTCGCTGCTGCACGAGGCCAGCCCGGTGACCCGCGGCCAGCGCTATGTGCTGCTGACCTTCCTGCACACCGCCGCCGCCGAATCCCGCCGCGTCGAGGCCCTGCAGGCGGCCTGAAGCAAAGGTCCGCCTTCGCCCTCAGTCCATCAGCTTCCTGATGAAATAGGTCATCTCCAGCGCCACGCGGTGGGCGGTTTCGTGCAGGTTGGCCGAGGCGGCGTGGCCGCCTTCCATGTTCTCGTAATAGAGGAAGGGCAGGCCCATGGCCTGCATCCTGGCCGCCATCTTGCGGGCGTGGGCGGGGCTCACCCGGTCGTCCTTGGTCGAGGTGACGAACAGGGGCTCGGGGTATTTCACCCCGACCTTGAGGTTCTGATAGGGCGAGATCTTCTCCAGGAAGGCCCGTTCCTCGGGCACGTCGGGGCTGCCGTATTCGCCGACCCAGGAGGCGCCGGCGCCGATCTGGGTGAAGCGGATCATGTCCAGCAGCGGCACCTGGATATCGACGGCATTCCAGAGTTCGGGATGCTGGGTCAGCTCCACGCCCATCAGCAGGCCGCCGTTGGAGCCGCCCTGGATGCCGAGCCGGCGGGGACTGGTGATCTTGCGGGCGATCAGGTCCTTCGCCACCGCGGCGAAGTCGTCGAAGATATGCTGGCGATGGGTCTTCAGGCCGGCGTCGTGCCAGGCGGGGCCGAACTCGCCGCCGCCCCGGATATTGGCCAGCACATAGACCCCGCCGCGCTCCAGCCAGAGCTTGCCGTTGATCGAGGAATAGGACGGCAGCATCGAGATCTCGAAGCCGCCGTAGGCATAGAGCACCGTGGGCGCCGTCCCATCGAACTTCAGCTCCTTCGGCCGCACCACGAAATAGGGAACCTTGGTGCCGTCGGTCGAGGTGGCCTCGAACTGTTCGACCACGTCCCTGGAGGCGTCGAAGCGGGCCGGCAGGCTCTTCACCGGCTTCAGAGCGCCGGCGGCTGTGTCGGTCAGATAGAGGGTGGGCGGGGTCAAAAAGCCGCTGACCTGCAGGAAGGCCAGGTCGCTCTGGTCGTCGGCGTCGACGATATCGACCGCCGCATTGTCGGGCAGGGGCAGGGCCTCGCGGGTCCAGGCCCCGGCCGGCGTGCGGCGGAACACCAGGGCGCGGCCCTTCACGTTCTCATAGGCGGCGACCACGATCCGGTCCTTGGAGGCGGCGACCTGGTCGATGGATTCGCGGGGCCCCGGCGTCATCAGCACGGTGACCGACGCGGTCCCGCCGCGCTGCAGCTCGGCGAAGTCGGCGGCGACCAGCGAGCCCTGCGGAATGCTCCGGCCGCCCGGCTGGGGCGTCCAGTCCTGCTTGAGAGTGAACAGCAGCTGCCCGCCATTGAGGCCCTGGATCGAGGCCTTCAGGGGCAGCGGCAGCCGCACCACGCCGTGGCCGGTGAGGGCGTAGATCTCCGTCTCGAAGAAGCTGATCGCGCGAAGGATCACCACCGCGCTCTGCCGGGTCTGGGGATCGTAGAGCGACACGGGCGAGACCTGCACATCGGCCGGCTTGCCGCGGAACACCTCCTGGGCCGCCTCCAGAGGCTGGCCGCGCTTCACCAGCTTGACCACGAAGGGATAGCCGGACTCCGTCATCGTGCCCGGACCCCAGTCGCGCGCCACCACCAGGGTGTCGGCGTCCTGCCAGGCGACGTCCTGCTTGCTGCGCGGGAGCAGGAAGCCGCTGCTGACGAAGCGGGCCTTGTCCAGGTCGAACTCGCGCACCTCGTCGGCGTCCTCGCCGCCGTTCGAGAGCGTGACCAGGCACATCCGCTGGTCGGGCGGCAGGCAGTTGGCGCCCTTCCAGACCCAGGTCTTGCCCTCGGCCTTGGACAGGGCGTCGATGTCGAGCACCGTCTCCCAGGCGGGAGCGGCGGTCTGGTAGCTCTCGAGGCTGGTGCGCCGCCACAGGCCCTGGGCGTGCTCGGGGTCCTGCCAGACGTTGTAGATCCGGCCGCCGCGGAAGCCCGGCATGGGAATCCGGTCGGTGGCGTCGACGATCTTCAGCGCCTCCTGGTGCAGCACCGCGTAGCGCGGATCGGCCTGGAGCAGGCCCAGCGAACGGTCGTTCTCGGCCTTGGCCCAAGCCAGGGCGCGCGGGCTGTTGGCGTCCTCCAGCCAAATGAACGGATCGGCGTCGGCGGCGGGTTTGGCGTCGGTCATCGGGTGCGGTGAAGGGCTCTGGGCCAGGGCGAGCGGCGCGCCGAGGGCGCTGATCAGCAGGGTCAGCAGAAGAACGCGCATGAGCTCGCCGGGGTGGATCGAGGGGTTGCGCCCCGCACCATAAGCGTCGCCGCGCGCCCGGCAAGCCGCCCAGGGCGCGGTGCTTGAGCCGGCCTGCCGCGCGCCTATAGTCGGGCGTCGGCGGGCGGCCGACGTCGCTTGCGGGGAACGCCGTGATCGGGCCAGGCGCCGAGGGACGGGCGGGCCTGATCGGCCTCGGCTGCGTCTGGGCCGCGATGCTGACCCTGCATCTGGCGCTCGGCCTGCGCGACGTCTGGCTGTGGCTCTGCTTTCCGCTGCTGTTCGTCCCCTGGCTGCTGTTCGGGCCGAACTGGTCGATCGCTAGGGGCGGGCCGTGACCCTGGCGAAGGTGCTCGATCGGCTGGCCGGACACTATGGCGAGATCGCCTCGCCGGTCCGGGCCGACCCCTATGCCCTGGTGATCTTCCTCAACTGCGGCTACCCGGCCTCCGACGAACGCTGCGCCAAGGGCTTCGCCGCCCTTACCGCCCAGCTCGGTATCGAGCCCGAGGCGATCCTTGCCGCCGATCCCGTCGCCCTCACCGAAATCCTGCGCCCCGGCGGCATGGCGCCGGAGGTGCGCGCCGGCCGGCTGAAGGACATCGCTGCCCTGGTCCAGGGCGAGCTGGGCGGCGACTTGCGTTCGGCGCTCGCCGCCGATCCCCGCCGCGCCAAGCGCCTGCTCGGGCGCTTCCCGACCCTGGGCGAGCCGGCGGCCGA
>DATCFQ010000126.1:0-2041 GCA_036509495.1 Caulobacteraceae bacterium | reverse complement strand
CACCGTCGGCGAGTTCGGGGTGGTGCTGATGATCGGCGGCTCGATCCCGGGCCGCACCCAGGTGCTGTCGATCAAGATCTACGAGCTGGTCGAGGGGATGCAATATGGCCAGGCGCACCTGCTGGCCGGCGGCCTGGTGCTGTTCGCCTTCGTGGTGATGCTGGCGATGCTGCTGATCGATCGGCGTGTCGGGCGGCTCTTGCCATGAGCGACGATGCAGCCGCCGGGCCTGGGATCGAGGCGTCGCTGCGCGGCCGGCTCGGCCAGTTTCGGCTGGAGGCCGACTTCCAGGTTCCCGCATCGGGGGTGACGGCGCTGTTCGGGCCCTCCGGCTCGGGCAAGACCACGGTGCTGCGCTGCATCGCCGGCCTGCAGCGGATGGCCGGACGGCTCAGCGTGCGCGGCCAGGTCTGGCAGGACGACAGCCGCTTCCTGCCGCCGCACCAGAGGCCGGTCGGTTTCGTGTTCCAGGAGCCGAGCCTGCTGGCTCACCTGTCGGTGAGGAGCAACCTGGAGTTCGGCCTGAAGCGGGCTCGGCAGGTGCGCCTGGGTTTCGACGAGGTTTGCGCCTTCCTGGGGCTGAAGCCGCTGCTCGGCCGCGGGGCGATGCGGCTCTCCGGCGGCGAGCGGCAGCGGGTGGCGCTCGGGCGTGCGCTGTTGTCCCAGCCGGAACTGCTCGTGATGGACGAGCCGCTGTCGGGCCTCGACGGCGAGGCCAAATCCGAGATCCTGCCCTATCTGGAACGTCTGCCCCGGACCATGGCCATCCCGATTCTCTATGTCAGCCACGACGCGGCCGAGGTGGCGCGGCTGGCCGACCGGGTGCTGTTGATCCGGGCCGGCCGCATCGAGCCGGCGCCGGTCAGCGCGGGCGTTCCGGCCAGCAAAGCGGGAGAAGGCGACTTGGCGGGGCTGGGCTCCGAACGGCTGGCGGGCCTCGCCCTGGCGGCGCTGGCGGCGGGCCTGGAGCCGGTCAAGCTTTCACGCCGGGATCGATAGGCTTTAGGATCGGGCCATGTTCCACGGTTGGGATGGCTTCTACATGATGCTCGGCTCCGCCTCGGCGGGGCTGATCGGGCTGGTGTTCATCGTCGTCACCCTGACCTCGGGATTCGACCGGGCGCGGGCGATGCGGGGCTCGAGCCGCTTCATGACGCCGACCGTGATGCAGTTCGCCGTCGTGCTGCTGGTCAGCGCCATGGCCTCGGCGCCCATCGGCGCCGGACTGGCGCGCCTGGGCCTGATCGTCGTTGCCCTGGCGGCCTTGGCCCACGCCGTGCGCAACGCGCATCGCATGTTCGTCGGCGACGGCGAGCCGCCCTCCCACTGGTCCGACCCGTGGTGCTACGGGGCCGCGCCGGCGGTGGCCTATCTGCTGCTCGCCCTGACGGCGGCGGCGGGCTGGGCCCTCGGCGTCGGGGTGATGGCGCTGGCCATCCTGCTCTGCGCCATCCGCAACGCCTGGGACCTGATCACCTGGATCGCGCCGATGGGCCGTGACGGGAGCAGCGGCGGCGGCGCCGAGGCTACTCCACCGCCAAAATGACGTGCGAGGCCTTGATCAGGCCCTGCATCTCGAGCCCCACCGCGACGCCCAGCATATCGGCGCTCTCGCGGGTGATGATGGCGACGAGCGTCTTGCCCTCGCCGATCCTCAGCACGACCTCGTCGTTGACCGCGCCGCGCTCATGGCGGATCACCCGGCCGCCGATGCAGTTGCGCGCCGAGGTGCGCAGGCCCGGGCCCGCCTCGGCCAGGATCACGAAGCTGGACTTGATCAGCGCCAGGGCGGGGCGGCCGATCTCCAGGCCCAGGTCCTCGACGCTCTCGCGGGTCACGATGGCGACGATGCGCACCTCGGGCGAGATCTCCAGCTGAACCTCGCTGTTCACCGCCCCAGGGCGGATTTCGACGACGGTCCCTCTGAGGGCGTTGCGTGCGCTCGTCTTCATCCGAAAGCTCCAGGCCAGTTGATCGGCGTCGCCGGCGAGTCCGTGGCCCAGGCGGTCGGCGACCAGCAGGAGTTCGGCCTCAATGCGGC
>DATCFQ010000125.1:0-3564 GCA_036509495.1 Caulobacteraceae bacterium | reverse complement strand
TGGCTTGGCGGGCGGTCTGCCCGCCATCGGAAACCTCGGTCAACGCAGTGTCCTGGGCGTCGAGCTGAGACGAGACCTTGGTCGCCGTCTGCACGTAACCGGTGACCCGGGTCTGCAGAGCCTGGGCCGCGGTCAGGGCTTCGGCGTTGGCGCCGAACCCCTTGAGGTCGGAAGCCACCTTGCCGCTGGAGACCTGGATGTCGGCCTGGTTCTGGCGGCTCTCGGCGTTCAGCAGGCTGCTGGTCACCGAATTATAGGCGCTGAAGGTTGTCACCCGGTCCATGGCGCTGGTCTCACTGGATTTGCATGAGGGTGGTGTAGAGCTGGCTCACCGCCTGCAGCAGACGCGCGGAGGCGTTGTAGGCCTGCTGGTAGGTGGTCAGGTTGATCAGCTCCTGGTCGAGGCTGACGCCTTCGACCGAGGACAGGCGAGTGGTGGCCTCGCTGGAGATCGACTGGGCGTTGGTGCTGTTGGTGTCGGCGCTGGAGGCCTGCTGGGCGATCGAGCCGGCGAACTGGGCCGCATAGTTGGACAGGGTGGTGCTGACCGACCCGGCCGCGCCGGCGGCGTTGAACTGGACCACCTGCTGGTTCACCGCCGCCAGGAGCTGGCCGCCGCGCGAGTCGCCGACGCTGAGCGCGCTCTGGCCGGCGACAGCGCTGAGGTCGAGCTGGGCCATGGCCAGCTTGGAGCTGTCCGCGGCGATGTCCGAGCGGACCGAATAGCTCTGGGCCAGGGGCGTCTGGTTGGCGGCGGGCAGGCCGAACAGCTGGCTGACCGAAGGGCCGCCCGCGCCGCGCTGGGTGGTGTCGCCCACCACGTTCGCCGAGACGCCGGCCTGGCTGGGTGTGAAGGCCAGGGCGCCGTCGGCGTCGAGGCTGTAGGCGCCATAGGCGCCGACCCCGCTCGAGCCGGAATTCAGCGCCGCGACCAGGCTGTTCATGTCCCCGCCGGCCGGGACGCTCACCGACGCCAGGCGCAGGGTGGCGCCGGAGGCGTTCTGTAGCCTGAGGCTGATCACGCCGCCGGCGGTGAAGCCGTTGGGATTTGTCCCCTTCAGCCCCGTGTCGGGGTTGGGAAAGCCGGTCGAGGTGATCAGGTTGTTGAGGCCGAAGAAGTCGCTGAAGCCGCGGCCGGCCTTGTTCGTCGGGTCGACGGGATTGTCGGCGATGGCCACCCCGTTGGAGCCGGTGGCCTGGATGCTGAGCGCGCCGTTGCTGAAGCTCGCCGATCCGTTGCTCCCGAGCGCGGTGTTCAGGGCGCCGAGGAAGCTGGAGGCGTTGAAGCTCAATGGGGGCGAGGCGCCATCCACGGTCATGGTCTTGGCGCCGAAGTCGACGTCGATGCGCGACTGCATCACGCCTGACGAATTGACGATCGCGATGGTGGTCTGGCCGGTGAAGCCCGACACTGCGGTCGGCAGGTCCAGGCCGGTGTTGGCGCCGGTCAGCTGGGTCGGCGGCGGCGCGGCGCTGGCGGCGTTGTGCGCGCGGTTGATCTGGTCGACCGCCTGGCTGACGTATTGATTGAGTTGCGAGGAGATCGCCGGCAGCTGGGAGTCGCGCAGGGAAATCAGGCCCTGCAGCGAGCCGCTGCCTGCCGTCAGGGCCCGCGCCACGCCGCCGGGCTGGGTGATCTGCAACTGGCCGGCGGTGGCTCCGGAGCTCGCATAGCTGAGCGTCGCCGGCCCTCCGGGGCCGACCAGCAGCGAGCCGTCGCCCGAACGGATGTCGACTCCGCCGTCGGCCCGGTTGCTGACCTTGACGTCCAGCAGCGAAGACAACTGGTTGATCAGGCCGGCCTGGTTGTTCTGCGAGCCGGCCGCGCCGCCGCCGCTGGCGGTCTCGGCGGCGATGGTCTTGTTCAGCTGGTCGATCTGCGAGAGCAGGTTGTCGACCTGCCCGACGCTGTCGGAGATCTGGCTGTCGGCCTGGGCCCCGAGCTGCTGCAGCTGCGACGAGATCGAGGACGACTGGTCCAGGAAACTCGAAATGTCGTTGACCACCTGGTCGCGCGGCACGCTCGAGGACGGGTTCTGCACCGCCGCGGTGATGTCGGCGAAGGTCTGCTCGAGCTGGCTGAAGTAGCCGGTGCTCTCGCTCGGGTCACCGAACAGGGCCTGGGCCTGGTCGAGCGTATCGGAAATGACGCCGGCGCTGCCGGACTGGGCGGTGGCGCTGAGATTGGCCTGGTTCAGGAACTGGTCGACCGAACGGGTGATGTCGCCGGTCGACACGCCGCCGGCCAGGTCCGAACCGGCCACCGGCTGCTGCTGGACCGTCTCGCGGACGTACCCCGGCGTGTTGACGTTGGCGATGTTGTCGGAAACGACCTTGAGCTGGGTCTGGGCCGCGAACAGCCCGGAGTTGGCCGCGCCGAGGATCGAATTCAGCGACACCGGAAGGGCCCCCTCGTCGGCAAAGCTTGACCGCCGCTCGGCAGAATCCGCCGGGGGGCGGCCAAAGCCCCCGCGTCGGCTCCGGTTAAGTCATTGATTTCCATGGGCCGGATCTCCGGGGCCGCGGCGTGTGCATTTTACAGGCGCAAGACCGGCGCCAGTCGCCCCGGCGCGGCGAAATCGGTCCTCCCGCCCGGCAAATTCGTCCGCGCCCGACTTCGGGGCCGTCGCAGAGGGCGCAGGGATATCGCCACGAATTCATATGGTTAACCCGCCGTCGGGCTGTTGGCGCGGCGGTTGCTTTGGTCTGTGCGAATTCTCGGCGCAGCAGGCGCCCCCGTCACCCAAGACCGACGAGCCGGATGCAAACCGCCGCCGCCGCCGCCGCATTCATGCCCGGGCCTTCGGGCCAACTCGCCCCCGGCGCCCAGGGCGAGCTTTCGGCTGCGCTCGGAACCGCGGCCGGCGCAGGAGCCCTCGCCGGCTCCGGCCTGGACGGCGGCGCGGGCGGCGAAGGGGGCGGCTTCGCCCAGCTGCTCGCCGGGGTCCTGGCGGCCCCGAGTTCCGGCGCGCTGCTCCTGGCCGCCGTCAAGACGGCCCAGGCCTCGTCGATCACCCCGGCCCTGGCGCCCAAGCCGTCAGCGGCGAGCGCCGCGTCGGTTTTGCTCTGGACCGCCGCCCCGCCCGCCCAGCCTGCCGTCGCCGACGCCCCGGGCGCCGCGCCCGATCCGGATGCCGACGCCGCCGCCAGCGCAGCCCCGGCCAAACCGAAGTCGACCGCCGATGACGCGGTGTCGCCGCCTGCGTCCCAGGCCATGGACGCCGCTGTCCCGCCCAGCGCCGCGACCTTGCAGATGATGGCGGCCCTGGTCCCGCTCTCCCCGCAGGGCGACGCCGCGCCTCTCGCCACGTCGCCGACCTCGTCTGGCCAGGTTTCGCCGGCGCCCTCGGCGTCCTCGGAGCCTACCCCGTCCGCGGCGCCCCAGTTGGCGTCGGCGTCCGCTGCGGCTGCTGCCCCAGCCGCGCCCGCGCCGACATCGAGCCCGACGAGCGCGGCTCCAGTGGCTGGCCCAACCCCGGCCCCGGCTCCGGCGACGCCGCGGGCGACCCCGTCGCCTCCGACGATGAATCCGTCGGCGGCGCCAGCGCCCTTCGCCCTGGCGTC
>DATCFQ010000124.1:0-7717 GCA_036509495.1 Caulobacteraceae bacterium | reverse complement strand
ATTCCAGATCGTCGAGGGCCGGGTGCTGGGCAGCGAGCCTGGCGAGGGCGGCGGCCAGACCCTGACCTTCCTGAAGGGCTCGGGCGACCGCTTCACCGCCGAGATCGACGCCAAGGCGCTGGGCGACTTCAGGACCGCCGGCAAGACGGCCGATGACCTGGTCGGCAAGCCGATCCGCCTGCGCGGCCCGATCCGCTACGGCCCCGACGGGCCGGTGATGCGGCTCGACCACCCCGAGCAGGTCGAGCGGCTGAAAGGCGGCTGATCGCCCCTGGCGCTCAGGTCTGCGGCTTGGAGATGATCGGACAGCCAGCGACCAGCCGGGCCTTCTCCTCGACGAATTCCTTCCTGTGCGGCGCGAGCTTCAGCACGAGGTCGATGTCGGCCAGGGCTTCCGGGCACTAGCCCAGTTGCGCCTCTGTGTCCGCCCGGTTTCTGCGGAACTCCGGCCAATTCGGATCGTATTGGGTCGCAGAGATGAAATCCTGCAGCGCCTTGTCGGTTTCGCCGAGCTGCTCGTAGGCGACCCCACGATTGTTGAAGGCGCCGGCCAGCGCGTCGCCCGGCAGGCCGCCGTGCTTCAGGCACGTGGTGTAGAGGTCGATCTGCTGGTGCAGGTCCTTGGCTTCATAGGCGGACGCGCAGGCGCTGAAGTCGGCCCGCGCCGGCGTCGCCGCACATCCGAGCGCCAGCACCGCCAACCCGCCGACGAGGATCAAGGCCTTGAGCATGGCGCCCTCCCGAAGCGGCGGGCTCGATCCGAACGCGAGCCGCGCGACTGGGCAAGAGTTCAGCCGTTCCCCAGGGCGAAGTCCAGTCCCGCCCGGGCGTGGAGTTCGGTGGAGTTGAAGGTGGGGATGCGGATGTCGCCCTCGCCCACCAGCATATCGAGTTCGGTGCAGCCCAGGATCACCCCGTCCGCACCGGCCGCCCGTTCGGCCCCGACGATCTGCAGCAGGGCGAACTTGGACTGGGGATTGATGATCCCGCGCACCAGTTCCTCGTAGATCATCCGCTGCAGACGGGCCCGGTCGACCTCGCCGGGGATCGCCACCTCGACGCCGAGGCTGGTCATCCGGTCGCGGTAGAACGCCTCCTCCATGGTGTAGCGGGTGCCGAGCAGCATCGGACGGCGCACGCCCGCCGCCTTCACCGCCGCCGCGGTGGCGTCGGCGATGTGGATCAGGGGAATGCCGACGGCGGCCTGCACCTCGTCGGCCATGCGGTGCATGGTGTTGGCGCAGATCATCAGCGCCTCGGCCCCGGCCTGCTCGAGCCGCCGGGCCGCATCGACCAGGATCGCCTGCGCCTCGTCCCAGCGTCCTTCGGACTGCATGCGGGTGATCGGCTCGAAATCCACCGACCAGAGGATGATCGACGCCGAGTGCGAACCGCCCAGCCGTTCGCGCGTCATGCGATTGAGCATCTGGTAGTAGGTGGCGGTGCTTTCCCAGCTCATGCCGCCGAGAAGGCCGAGCGTTTTCACCCCTCAGATATCCGCATAGACATGGCGCTCGCCCTTCTGGCCCGGGTGGGTGACCGCGCCCTGGTGGGCGGGGCCGACGCACTCGGCGAACTTCCAGATGGCGCCGGAGCCGTAGTTGGTCTGGTGCGGAGCCCAGTCGCGGGCACGGTGTTCGAGCACGGTGGCGTCGACCTCCAGCTCGATGGTGCCGGCCTCGGCGTCGATGGCGATGATGTCGCCGTCCTGGATCAGGGCGATCGGCCCGCCGACCTGGGCCTCGGGACCGACGTGGCCGATGCAGAGGCCGCGCGTGGCGCCCGAGAAGCGCCCGTCGGTGATCAGGGCCAGCTGGTCGGACAGTCCCTGGCCGTAGACGGCGGCGGTGGTCGACAGCATCTCGCGCATGCCGGGGCCGCCCCTGGGGCCCTCATAGCGGATCACCAGCACGTCGCCGGGCTTGTAGTCGCGCTTCTCGACAGCGGCGAAACAGGCCTCCTCGCCGTCGAACACCCGGGCCGGGCCGCGGTGCTTGAGGTGCTTCAGGCCCGCCACCTTGACGATGGCGCCGTCGGGGGCCAGCGAGCCCCAGAGGCCGACCACACCGCCGTTGGGCGACAGCGGCTTTGAGGCCGGGCGGATCACGTCCTGGTCCTCGCGCCAGGTCACCGTTTCCAGGTTCTCGCGCAGGGTCTTGCCGGTGACGGTCATCACCTCGCCGTGGATCAGGCCGGCGTCCAGCAGGGTGCGCAGCAGCATGGGCACGCCGCCCGCCTCGCCCATGTGCTTGGCGGCATAGCGGCCGCCCGGCATCAGGTCGCAGAGATAGGGGGTGCGCGCGGCGATCCTGGCGAAGTCGCGCAGGCTGAACTCGATGCCGCACTCGTGGGCCATGGCCGGCAGGTGCAGGGCGCCGTTGGTCGAGCCGCCGGTGGCGGCCACCACCACCGCGGCGTTCTCGAACGCCTCGCGGGTGCAGATGTCGCGCGGGCGGAGGTTCTGCTCGATCAGCCGCACCACCGCCTCGCCCGAGGCGCGGGCGTAGTCGTCGCGGCTCAGATAGGGCGCCGGCAGGGCGCTCGACAGCGGCAAGGCGAGGCCGATGGCTTCCGAGACGCAGGCCATGGTGTTGGCGGTGTACTGGCCGCCGCAGGCGCCGTCGCCCGGGCAGGCGTGCTGCTCCAGGTCGCGGAGGTCCTCCAGGCTCATATTGCCGGCCGAGTGCTTGCCGACGCCCTCGAACACATCCTGGACCGTCACCTCGCGACCCCGCCACTGGCCGGGCAGGATCGAGCCGCCATAGAGGAACACCGACGGCACGTTCAGCCTGAGCATGGCCATCATCATGCCGGGCAGCGACTTGTCACAGCCGGCCACCCCCACCAGGGCGTCATAGCTGTGGCCGCGCATGGTCAGCTCGACGGAGTCGGCGATCACCTCGCGGCTGACCAGCGAGGAGCGCATGCCTTCGTGGCCCATGGCGATGCCGTCGGTGACGGTGATGGTGCAGAATTCGCGCGGCGTGGCGCCGCCGACCTTCACCCCCTCGGCCACCGCATTGGCCTGGCGCATCAGGGTGGTGTTGCAGGGGGCGGCCTGGTTCCAGCATGAGGCCACGCCCACGAACGGCTGGTTGATCTCGCGGCTGCCGAGCCCCATCGCGTAATAGTAGGACCGGTGCGGCGCCCGGCTCGGGCCTTCGGTGACATGGCGGCTCGGCAGGCGGGACTTGTCCCAGCCGCCTTCGGGGGTGTTGGTCATGGCTGCTCCTTGCCAGCGGCATCTACCCGGACCAGGGCCGCCTTGGGAAGCGGCGTCGCGCAGGCGAGGCGCGGAGCGCGGGAAAGGCCCGTTAGCTTCAGAAAAGCATCAGCTTTGCGACAATATCAGGGGCCGATCGCCTTGTAATTGTCACGCTTGAGTGAACTGAATTCGACCGCTGGACTGAAACCATGCGGCGTCTATGCAGTTTAGTCTCAGCTGAGGGGGGTCGGGCGAAGGCGACCAAAGGAGTTCAGTTATGGTCCAAGCACGATCCAAGCGAGGCTTTGCGGCGATGGATCGCAACAAGCAGCGCGAAATCGCCAGCAAGGGCGGACAGAGCGTGCCGAGCGAGAAGCGCAGCTTCTCGAAAGACCCCGGATTGGCCGCGGCTGCCGGCCGCAAGGGCGGCCAGAGCGTGGCGCCCCAGGCGCGCAGCTTCTCGCAGAACCGGGCGCTGGCGGCCCAGGCCGGCCGCAAGGGCGGCGAGGCCAGGGGCTCGCGCACGCCGACCGATCCCGCGCGACGGGTCGGCTGACGGTCCAGGGGAGGCCGGCGGCCTCCCCTCCCCGCGCGGCTAGAGCGCGGCGTCGATGGCCTGGCGAAGCTCCGGGTCGGATGGCTCGGTGCGCGAGCCGAAGCCGCGGACCAGGCGGCCGTCCTTGCCCACCAGGATCTTGTGGAAATTCCACTTGGGCTCGGCCTCTTCGCCGAGTTCGCCCTTGGCCCACTGATAGAACGGATGGGCGGCCGCGCCGCTGACCGGGGCCTTGGCGGTCATCGGGAAATCGACCCCGAAATTTGTGGTGCAGAAACTCTGGATCTCGCTCTCGGAGCCCGGCTCCTGGGCGCCGAAGTCGTTGGACGGCACGCCCAGCACCACCAGTCCCTTGTCCTTGTAGTCCGACCAGAGGCTCTCCAGCCCCTCGTACTGGGGCGTCAGCCCGCAACGCGACGCGGTGTTGACCACCAGCGCCGCCTTGCCGTCGAAGCGGTTCAGCGGCAGCGGCTTGCCGTCGATCGAGGTGAAGTCGAAGTCGTGGGCGGATCCGGGCATGGGGCGTCCCTCGGTTGGATCCGAGGAGTCCTAATCCCCCGTGGGTCAGAGTTCCACCGCCTCGATCAGGCGGTCGCAGACGTACTCGGCCTGGGCATCCGTCAGATAGGGATGCATGGGCAGGGACAGCACCCGGGCCGCCAGTCGGTCGCTCTCGGGGAATTCGCCGCCCTCGGCGTAAGGCCGGAAGGCGGCCATCCGAGGCAGGGTCTGGGCATAGTAGACGGCGGTCGGCACGCCCTCTGCCTTCAGCCGGGCCTGGACCTCGTCCCGCCGATCGATGGCGATGGTGTAGAGGCCATAGCCGCTCTCGGCGCCCTCGCCGAAGGCCTGGGGATCGACGTGGTTGGCCAGGCGCCGGTCATAGATCGCGGCGACCTCGCGCCGACGGACCAGTTCGTCCTCGAAGATCTTCAGCTTCTCGATCACCACCGCGCATTGCAGGCTGTCGAGCCGGCCGTTGAAGCCGACCCGCACGCTCTCCTTGCGGCCGGAATCAGTGCCGTGCCAGCGCACCTGCTCGGAGGCCTCGTAGAGCTCGGGGTCGCGGAACAGCACCGCCCCGCCGTCGCCATAGCCGCCGAGCGCCTTGGCCGGGAAGAAGCTGGTGGCGGTCACCGGCGCGATGTTCCCGGCCCAACGATCGTTCCAGCGGGCGCCGAACGATTGGGCGGCGTCGGCCAGCACCTCGAGGCCGTGGGCTTCGGCCACCGCAAAGAGGGTCGCGTAGTCGGCAGGGATGCCGAACAGGTCCACCGCGATCACCAGCTTCGGCGTCAGCCGGCCCTGGAGCTTCACCGCGGCGATGCGGCGATCGAGGTCGTCCGGATCCATGTTGAAGTCGCGCCCGCGCACGTCGACGAACACCGGCGTGGCGCCGGCCAGGATCACCGCACTGGCGCTGGCGTTGTAGGTGAAGGCCGGCAGGAACACCGCGTCGGACCGCTGCAGATCCATGGCCATCATCGGGATCATCAGGGCGTCGGTGCCGCTGGCGGCCGCCAGGGCCCTGGACGCGCCGGTGAAGGCGCAGAGTTCGGCCTCAAGCTCGGCGACCTCGGGGCCGTTGATATAGGCGCCGTGGTCGAGCACGGCGGTGAAGCGCGCCTCGATGCGGCTGCGGATGCGCGCCTGCTGGGCCTTCAGGTCGATGAAGGCGATCGGCTCGGCAGGGCTCGCCATGGGGTTCGGCTAGTTCCGCACCAGGCGCAGCTTCGGCCGGGCCGCCGCCTTGCGGTCGACTTCGAGCGCGACCTCGAGGGCCCGCGCCGCCTCTTCGCCGGTGACCAGTGGCCGTGGCGCGTCGCCGCGCACCGCCGCCACGAAAGCCCCGACGCTGGCGCCCAAGGGGTCGCGGCCGTCGGCGGTCTCGGCGAAGCGGGCGTCCAGGCCGAATGGCGTGTGGTCGACGAACTTGCGGGCCAGGAAATCGATCTCGAGTTCGCCGGAGGGGAACACCAGCCGCATGGTCCGCTCGCGCCGCCCGGCGATGCGCGAGGCCTCGAGCACCGCGACCAGGCCATCCTCGAACGCCAGCTCGGCCCGCGCCTCGTCGGCGAAGGGGCCCTCGGTCACCCGGCCGCGGGCCGAGACCTCACTGGGCGGCGAGCCGGCCAGAGTCAGGGCCAGGTCGATGTCGTGGATCATCAGATCGAGGACGCAGGAGACGTCGGTGTTGCGGCCGGAATAGGCGCCGCGCCGCACCGCCTCGATCGTCAGCGGCCGCTCGGGCAGATCCAGCAGACCGATGGCGCGGAACACCGCCCGCTCCTGGTGGCCGCAGGCCAGCACCGCGCCGGACGCCTTGGCGGCGGCGACCAGGGCGTGGCCGTCCTCGACGGTGTCGGCGAGGGGCTTTTCCACATAGACGTGCCGGCCCCGCGACAGGGCGGCGGCGGCGAGGCGGGCATGGGTCGAGGCCGGGGAGGCGACAGTGACCACGTCGACCGCGTCCAGGAAGGCGTCAAGGTCATCGAAGGTGGCCGCGCCGCTCGGACCGGCCAGGGTCTCGGCGCGCTCCTCGTGGGGATCCAGCACCGCGGTCAGTTCCACGCCCAGCATGCTGGCGCACTTGCGCGCGTGGTGGCCGCCGAACACGCCGGCGCCGATGACGCCGGCTCGCAGGGGCTGAAGCATGCGCACTCCACTTCTCGCAGATGCGTAAATCCACTGCGTCGGCGCTCCAGGCAAGGCCGGGGCCCTTCACGTTGTGTCGCCGTTTGTTGCCGCTCCCCTCTCTTTGCGGGTTCAGCTACAAGGACCCGCCCTTAGCCCGGAGCCCCAATTGCCTCGCTTGTTCGACGCCTATGTGATCGTGCGCTGGAGCGCCGCTTCGAAGGCCGCCGCCGCGGCGGATTCAGTGGTGATCGGCCTGGTGCGCCGGGATGTGCGCTTCCGCAACACCTACCAGGGCCAGACCGCGACCACGCGCGCGGAGGGCGAGAAGAAGCTCGCCGCCATCCTCGAGGACCTCGCCAAGCGCAACGAGACGGTGCTGCTGGGCCTGGATTTTCCGCTCGGCTTCCCGCGCGGCCTGGCCCAGGGGCTGAAGCTGGAAGGCGAACCCTGGCGGGCGGTCTGGAACCAGCTCGACCGCATGGTCAAGGACAAGCCCGACAACACCAACAACCGCTTCGGCGTCGGCGCCGAGATCAACCGCCGCGTCACCGGCGGCCCGTTCCCCTTCTGGGGCTGCCCGCCGCGCGACGCCCTGACCACCCTGCAGCCCAAGCGCACGCGCGAGCATGAGGCCGGCGACCTGCCGGAATTTCGGCTCACCGAGGCGCGGGCCCAGACCGCGCCCTCGGTCTGGAAGCTCTATTACAACGGCTCGATCGGCGGCCAGGCCATCCTCGGCGTCCCGATGGTCCGGCGGCTGAAGCTGAAGTACGGCGATGAGCTGAAGGTCTGGCCGTTCGAGACCGGCTGGGGCGCACCGGACCTGGACGGGGTGCGGATCGTGGCCGCCGAGGTGTTCACCGGCGCGGCCGAAGCCAAGCCCGCCGTCGGCGAGTCCAAGGACCAGACCGAGATCCGCGCCTATGCCGAGCAATTGGCCAAGCTCGATGACGCCAGCAAGCTCGCGCCGCTGTTCGCGGCTCCTCAGGGCCTGGGGGCGGACGACGCCGAGACCGCGCGGGCCGAAGAGGGCTGGATCCTCGGGGTCTGAGCGAGGGCTCCGGTCCGCTTGATCACGCATTCGAGCGGGATTTTGCGGACGCCGGCGCAGAACGTCTCGGCTTGCGAGGCCGTGCCGAAGCCGCCGACCGTCACCGCGGCGAACACGCGCCCGTTCACCGTCTGGCTCCTGATGACAATGCGCCGCCCCGCCAGGGCGGGATGCATGGCGCGATCCAGCCGGTCGGACGCGACTCGGGCGTTGCCGGGCTCGGCGAAGCTGCCGAGCAGGACCTCGTAGGCCTGCGCCTCGGCCGGCG
>DATCFQ010000123.1:0-11435 GCA_036509495.1 Caulobacteraceae bacterium | reverse complement strand
CCGGATCGGCTAGGTGGCCGCGGCCGTCGGTGTAGATGCGGCGGACCTGGCTGTCGGACTCGATGGCGATGGTCACCCGGCCGGGCGAATAGATGAACTCCATCGGGTAAGGCCAGCCCATGATCGCGGGCAGGCCCGGTGGGAGGCAGTTGGCGTTGCGGTTCTGGCGGCCTTCGCGCAAGGCGGCATCAGCCTTGGCCTGGGCCTCGGGGGTCAGCTGCGGCTTCGGCTGGGCGGGCCTGCGCGGGGCCTGCCAGTCGATGTTCCAGACGCCCTCGTCGAGGTCCGGCAGGGCCGCGATCGCCGCAAAGGCCGCGCGGCGATCGTGCGGCGGTTCTGCGGCTGAGACCAGCTGCGGCGCGGCGGCCGTCAAGGCGATCGCCGCCGCCCACCCGGCGCGCGCAAGTCCCCAGCCCATGAGCATCTCCCTATCGTCTCTGGCGCCGCATGAAAGGCGCTTTCGGCCGGGCCGGCAATGCGCCGCACACAGTCGTCACGCCCTGCAGATCAGCTGTCGCCTCGCGTGCGCTGCACGGAGGCGAATTCCCGCCGGAAGGCCTCGAACCGTCCCTCGGCGATGGCCGAGCGCATGCGAGCCATCAGGGCCTGGAAGAAGGCCAGGTTGTGCCAGGAGAGCAGCACCTGCCCCAGGATCTCCCCGGCCTTCACCAGGTGGTGCAGATAGGCTTTGGCGTAGTCGCGGCTGGCCGGGCAGTCGATCGAGGCGTCCAGCGGATCCTGGTCCTCGGCGAAGGCGGCGTTCTTCAGGTTGAACGAGCCCTCCCAGGTCCAGGCCTGGCCGTGGCGTCCCGATCGGGTGGGCAGCACGCAGTCGAACATGTCGACCCCCCGCGCCACCGCCTCCACCAGGTCGACCGGCTTGCCAACGCCCATCAGATAGCGCGGCCGGTCCTCGGGCAGCATGGCGGCGGCATAGTCGAGCACCGCGGTCATGCCCTCATGGCCCTCGCCCACCGCCAGGCCACCGATGGCGTAGCCGTCGAAGCCGATCTCGATCAGCCTGTCGGCGGATTCGCGACGCAGGGTCTCGAAGGTCGAGCCCTGCTGGATGCCGAACAGGGCCTGGGTCTCGCGCGCCCCGAAGGCGGCCTTGCAGCGCGCCGCCCAGCGGACCGAGAGTTCCATCGCTTCGCGCGCCCGCAACTCCTCGGCAGGCCAGGAGACGCATTGGTCCAGCTGCATGACGATGTCCGATCCGAGCAAGTCGGCCTGGATCTCGATCGACCGCTCGGGGCTCAGCACGTGGCTCCGGCCATCGATGTGGCTCTGGAAGGTGACGGCGTCCTCCTTCACCTTGGAGATCTTGCCGAGCGACATCACCTGGAAGCCGCCGGAATCGGTCAGGATCGGGCCCTCCCAGCGCATCAGCTTGTGCAGGCCGCCCAGCCGCTTCACCCGCTCGGCGCCTGGCCGCAACATCAGGTGGTAGGTGTTGCCGAGCAGGATATCGGCGCCGCTCTGGCGGACCTGATCGGTGGTCAGGGCCTTCACCGTGCCGGCGGTGGCGACCGGCATGAAGGCGGGCGTGCGGATATCCCCTCGCGGGGTCCGGAGCACGCCCGTCCGGGCCGCGCCGTCGCGGGCGGCGATGTCGAAGGGGAACGCGCTCACCTCGCCCGCTCCAACAGGCAGGCGTCGCCGTAGGAATAGAAGCGATATCCGCTCTCGATGGCGTGGGCGTAGGCGCCGTGCATCCGCTCCAGGCCTGCGAAGGCCGAGACCAGCATGAACAGGGTCGAGCGCGGCAGGTGGAAGTTGGTCAGCAGCACCCCGGCCGTCCGGAAGCGGTATCCGGGCGTGATGAAGATCGAGGTTTCTGCTGCAAATGGCTGAATTCGCCCATTTTCGTCGGCCGCGCTCTCCAGCAGGCGCAGCGAGGTGGTGCCGACGCAGACGATCCGCCCGCCCGCCGCCCGCGCCGCGTTCAGCCGCGCCGCCACGTCGACGCTGACCTCGCCATACTCGGCATGCATATGATGCTCGGCCACGTCTTCGACCTTCACCGGCAGGAAGGTGCCGGCCCCGACGTGCAGGGTCACGCGCTCGAGCCCGATCCCGCGCGCGGTCAGCCGCCCTAACAGCTCGGGCGTGAAGTGCAGGCCCGCAGTGGGCGCGGCGACCGAACCCTCGGGCTCGGCGAACATGGTCTGGTAGTCGGCGAGGTCCCGCTCGTCCTCGGGCCGGCGCGCGGCGATATA
This sequence comes from Caulobacteraceae bacterium, assembly GCA_036509495.1. Taxonomy (GTDB): domain Bacteria; phylum Pseudomonadota; class Alphaproteobacteria; order Caulobacterales; family Caulobacteraceae; genus JANWHQ01. The sequence goes on along the minus strand of DATCFQ010000123.1, from coordinate 9,216 downwards.
GGGCGGCAGCGGCATCAAGCCCCGCTCGGCGATGGCGGCGTCGAGGTCGGGGCCGGAGAAATCGAAGGCCAGGGTGACCTCGCCTCCCTCCCCCTTCTCCTTCACCGTGGCGTCCAGGGCGCCCAGCAGACAGGCGCGGTCGGCCCTTTCGCCGAAGTGGATCCGGTCGCCGGGCCGGAGCCGCTTGCCGGGCCTCATGAAGGCGGTCCAGCGCGAGGGCGACAGACGCCGGTGCAGCAGGGCCTCGACCGCCACGGTGGAGTCTTCGCGCGTGCGCACGCCGGTCAGGCGCGCGGGAATCACCTTGGTGTCGTTGACCACCACCACGTCGCCGGGCCGCAGAAGTCCGGGCAGGTCGCGGACGAGGAGGTCCTCGAGCGGCCCGGACACCGGCACGCGCAGCAGCCGCGCTGCATCGCGCGGCTCGGACGGCCGAAGCGCGATGCGGTCATCCGGCAGCTCGAAGTCGAAGTCGGCGACGCGCATCACTTCAGCGATCGGCAGAGCGGCGCCTCAGGCGTCCGCCGCCACCTTCATCGAGACGATCTTGCCGGGTTGGCGCGGGGGCTCGCCCTTGGGCAGGGCGTCGATGTGCTCCATGCCTTCGCTGACCTCGCCCCAGACGGTGTACTGGCCATCCAGGAAGCTGGCGTCGTCGAAGCAGATGAAGAACTGGCTGTTGGCCGAGTTCGGGTTGGAGGTCCGGGCCATCGAGCAGGCGCCGCGGCCGTGCGGCTCCTTGGAGAATTCGGCCGGCAGATTCGGCTTGTCCGAGCCGCCCGAGCCGGTTCCAGTGGGATCGCCGCCCTGGGCCATGAAGCCCGGGATCACCCGGTGGAAGACCACGCCGTCATAGAAGCCCTCGCGCGCCAGCTGCTTGATCCGCTCCACGTGCTTGGGCGCCAGATCGGGGCGCAGATCGATGGTGACCGGCCCGCTTTCGAGGGTCATGACGAGGGTGTTTTCGGGATCGCTGGCCATCGGGCGCCTCTCGCTGGAATTGGAAAGGCGGCGTTCTAGCCGAGCCGGACGGCGCTGTCGCCGGTCAGTTCCGGGCCAGGACGCTGCGCCGGCGGCCGTAGAGCAGATAGACGGCCACGCCGACCAGGTTCCAGACCAGGAAGGCGACCTGGGTCAGGTGCGCCAGGCTGAAGAACAGATAGAGACAGCCGAGGATGGCGACGGGCCCCAGCACCCAGGCCAGGGGCGTCCTGAACACTCTTGGGCGGTCCGGATCGGTGCGGCGCAGCACCAGCATGCAGACCGATACCGCGACGAAGGCCGCCAGGGTGCCGGAATTGGCCACCTCGGCGATCTGGCCGAGCTGGAAGACGCCGGCGACGATGGCCACCACGACGGCGGTGAACACGGTCATGGCGATGGGCGTGTGGGTGCGGGCGTTCACCCGGCCGAGGGCCCGAGGCAGGAGCCCGTCGCGGGCCATCACGAAGAAGATCCGGCTCTGGCCGTACATGAACGCCAGGATCACCGTCGGCAGGGCGATGACGGCGGCGGCGGCGATGATCCGCGCGGCGCCCGGCGCATGCACGCTGCGTAGCACCAGGGCCAAGGGCTCGCCGCTCTTGGCGAACAGGTCGTAGGACATGGCGCCGAGCGCTGATGCGGCGATCACCATGTAGAGGGCGGTGCAGATCGCCATTGAGCCGATGATGCCGATGACCAGGTCTCGGCTGGGATTCTTGGCCTCTTCCGCGGCGGTCGAGACCGCGTCGAAGCCATAGAAGGCGAAGAAGATCAGGGCCGCCGCGCCCATCACCCCGCGCTGCACCCCGGCGACCTCATGGGCGGCGAAGCCGTAGGGCATGAAGGGCTGGAAGTTGCGGGCGTCGAAGTGTGGCAGGCCGATGGCCACGAACACCGCCAGGGCGGCGATCTTCAGGGCCACCAGGAGGGCGTTGACCGTGGCGCTCTCGCGCGTGCCGAGCGCCAGCAGGCCGGCGACCACGAAGGTGATCAGCACCGCCGGCAGGTTCACGATCCCACCGCCGCTGGGTCCTGCGGTCAGGGCGAGGGGCAGATGCACGCCCAGCGAACCCAGGAACCCGGTGGCATAGCCCGACCAGCCGACCGCCACGGTCGAGCAGACCACGGTGTATTCCAGGATCAGGCTCCAGCCGACGATCCAGGCCAGGCCCTCGCCGAGCACTGCATAGGTGTAGGTATAGGCGCTGCCTGCCGCCGGCATCAGGGTCGACATCTCGGCATAGGCCAGGGCCGCGCAGGCGCAGACCACGCCCGCGATGGCGAACGACAGGATCACCGCCGGGCCCGCCCGGTCCGCCCCCTGGCCGATCAGGGTGTAGATGCCGGTGCCGACGATGGCCCCAACGCCCAAGGCCATCAGATGCGGCCAGGACAGGGTGCGCTTCAGCCGATGGGAGCCCTCGGCGTCGACGGCCATGGCGTCGATCGACTTGCGCCGCGTCAGGAAGTTCATGATCGGCCCCTCCGGACTCGGAGCCTAGCTGTGGTTCGGCGCAGCGGCCACTGGGGCTCGCCTCCAAGCCTGCGGCGCCCTACTTCCGTATCATGCAATTTCCTTCCCCCCTCGAGCGCGGGCGGCTGGTCCAGCGCTACAAACGCTTCTTCGCCGACGTGGTGCTGGATGACGGGCGCGAAGTGACGGCCCACTGCCCGAACCCGGGCTCCATGCTAGGGCTCAACATGCCCGGACTGCCGGTGTGGCTGTCGATCAGCGACTCGCCGACCCGCAAGCTGCCCCACACGCTCGAGCTGGTCGAAGCCGAGGGCGGGCTGGTGGGGGTCAACACCATGCATCCCAACCGCCTGGCCGCCGAGGCGCTGGCTGAGGACGCCATCCCGGAACTCTCGGGCTACGCCGAGATCCGGCGCGAGGTGAAATATGGCGTGGGCAGCCGGGTCGACTTCCTGCTCACCTCGCCGGACCGGCCGCCGTGCTGGCTGGAGGTCAAGAACGTGCACTTCCACCGCGGCGGGGGCCTAGCCGAATTTCCCGATTGCGTGGCGGCCCGCTCGCTGAAGCATCTGAAGGAGCTCAACCGCGAGGTGGGGGACGGCGCGCGGGCGGTGATGCTGTTCGTGGTCCAGCGCACCGACTGCGACCTGTTCGACACGGCGGCCGACATCGATCCGGCCTATGGCGCGGGATTGATCGAAGCGGCCGGCCTGGGCGTTGAAATCCTTTGCTATGGTTGCGACATAGACTGTGAAGCCATCCGCTTGGTCCGCCCCATCCCGTGGCGCGGCGCCCTGGCGGCGAAAGCACGGATTTCGGCATGAGCCAGAGCGACGACGTCCTCGACATCCCGACCCGCACCTCGTCGATCAAGCTGCACGACGCGGAGGGGTTCGAAGGCATGCGCCGCGCCGGCAAGTTGGCGGCCGAGTGCCTGGACCTTTTGGTCCCCGAGGTGAGGCCGGGCGTGCTCACCGATGACCTCGACCGGATGGCGCGCGAGTTCATCCTCGACCACGGGGCCCTGCCCGCCTGCCTGTTCTATCGCGGCTACGCCAAGACGGTGTGCATCTCGCCCAACCACGTGGTCTGCCACGGCATCCCGGGCGACCGGGCGCTGCGCGAAGGCGACATCATCAATATCGACGTGACCGTGGTGGTGGGCGGCGGCTGGCACGGCGACACCAGCCGGATGTACGGCGTCGGAGAAGTCTCGCCCCGCGCCCGCAGGCTGGTGGATGTCACCTACGACTCCATGCTGCGCGGCATCGCCCAGGCCAGGCCCGGCCGGACCTTCGGCGACATCGGCCACGCCATCCAGACCTATGTGGAGGCGCAGCGCTGCTCGGTGGTGCGCGACTTCTGCGGCCATGGCCTGGGCCAGGTGTTCCACGACAATCCCAACGTGCTGCACTACGGCGCTCCCGGCTCGGGCGCGGTGCTGAGGCCGGGGATGTTCTTCACCGTCGAGCCGATGGTGAACCTCGGCAAATATGCGGTGAAGCTGCTGAACGACGGATGGACCGCGGTCACCCGCGACAAGTCGCTGTCGGCCCAGTTCGAGCACTCGGTCGGTGTCACCGAGACCGGCGTGGAGATCTTCACTCTCTCGCCCAAGGGCCTCGACAAGCCGCTGATCCAGGGCGGGGAGTAGCCCTCTGCCCCGTCTGCCGCGCCTTTCGCGACGCGCGGTCCGCTCCGTCGTGGTGGTGATCGCCGTCCTGGGCCTGCTCGCCGTCGGCGCAACGCTGAAGCGTAACCAGCCGCTGCCCGAAACAGGGCCGTCGGCGACCATCCAGGTGAAATGAGCAAGAACCCGCTGCAACGGCGGGCCCCCTGCATCCTCGGGACAAACGGCGAGGCCGCTATTGGCTTTCGCCTGCCGCGCTCTGGCGACTTTCAGCGTCGGTCTTGGGGCGCATCGCTTCCCGCAGCCACTTGTCCTGCGCCAGCGCCTCGTCGATCGAGGTGATCTCGGGCCCCGCCGACGTGTCGAACACGAGTTCGTTGGCTGCCGCGGAGCGTCCGGCCAGGCTGGTGAAGCGGCGCTGGTCGTCGCGGTTGAGCCACAGGCCATAGTGGGTGCTCTTGTCGATCTTGCAGACCGTCAGAAAGGTGCGCCGATCGAAGCTGCGCAGCGGCTCGTGTAGCGGGGCCGGGCATGGGTTCACCAGGGGCGCATGGTTGTCGAGCAGCCCCTCGCAGGTCATCGGCAGATCGAAGGTCAATCTCAGGACGAGGATTCCCGGTCGCACCTCCGCGCCCCTCGCCGGGTAGGAACTGACCAGTTTCGGCGGCGGAATATCAGTCTCGGCGGGCCGCCTGGCCTTGAAGCACTTGCTCCCGGCGCGGACGGTCACGCCGGACACCATGTGCGGCTTGTGCCCCAGCACGGTCACGTCCGAAATATAGTTCGGGGGATCGGCGAGCGCGGGCGCCCCGCCGATCAGGGCGGCTCCTGAGGCGACGGCGCAGATCAGGCGTCTCGTGCGCATGGTGTCCGTGTCATGACCGAGCTGACAACACGCAATCGCCTTTAGATTGCCCGAACGCCCGCCCTTGTAAAGCTTCAGGTTCACCGCGTCAGCTCGCGGTGTTCCAACTTGCGTTCACCCTCTTGCTTAGAGAACAAATAAAGAACACGATATGGCGTTCTCGGAGCGGGCCATGGCGGATTCGAGCGAGGTTGAAGAAGCCTGGGGCGGGCGCCTGTTGTTCGCGCCGCCGGCTTCGCCCCCCAAGCCCAGGCTCCACCATCTCGGCCATCGCGAGCGGCTCCGCGAGCGGGCGCTGAACGCCGGTTTTCCGGCGCTGGCCGACTACGAGGCGCTGGAACTCTACCTCTTCCGCTCGTTCCCGCGCGGAGATGTCAAGCCGCTGGCCAAGGATCTGCTCGTACGCTTCGGGACCCTGGCGGGGGTGCTGTCGGCCTCGATCGAAGACCTCTGCACGGTGCGCGGGATCGGGGCCGCAGCCGCCCTTGACCTCAAGCTGGTGCATGATCTTGCCCAGCGCATGGGCCTGGATTCGCTGCAGAAACGCACCGTCATAAGCTCCTGGAGCGCGCTGCTCGCCTATATCAGGCTGGCCCTGGCGCATGAGCCGCGCGAGCAGTTCCGCGTGCTGTTCCTCGACAAGAAGAACCAGCTGATCAGTGACGAGGTGATGAACCAGGGCACCGTCGATCACGCCCCGGTCTATCCCCGCGAAGTCGCCCGCCGGGCGCTGGAGCTGGCCGCCTCGGCGGTGATCCTGGTGCACAACCACCCCTCGGGCGATCCGACCCCCTCGCAGGCGGACGTCGACATGACCCGGCAGGTCATGGCGGCCTGCCGCACCCTGAACCTCGCGGTGCACGATCATCTGGTGGTCGGCCGTGATGGCGTGGCCAGCTTCAAGGCGCTCGGCTTGATCTGAACCGCGTTCAGGGCGCATTCAGCCAGGAAGCTCAACCCTGAGCCCCGTTCTGCGTTGCTATTAAGACAAACCGATACGGGAGAATTTCAATGAAACGCGCTCTACTCGCTGCCGGTCTCGCGCTGGCGACAGTCGCCGGGGCTGCGGCGCCGCAAGTCGCCAGCGCCCAGGTCGTGTCCATCTCGCCCTATGGCGTGGGCATCAATATGTACGGCGGCCACCGCTATTGCTGGTACGACGGCGGCTGGCATGGTCCGGGCTGGTACTGGTGCGGCTATGGCTGGCGCCGCGGCTACGGCTGGGGCGGCGGCGTCGGCTGGCGTGGCTGGGCCCGCCGCGGTGGCGGTCATTACGGTGGCGGACACTATGGCGGCGGACACTATGGCGGCGGTCACTATGGCGGCGGTCACTATGGCGGTGGTCACGGCGGCGGCGGTGGCGGTGGTCACGGCGGTGGCGGTGGTGGCGGCCACGGCGGTGGCGGTGGTCATGGCGGCGGCGGCCACGGCGGTGGCGGCGGACACCACCACTAGGCCAACGGGCCTGCGGGCGCGGCTCTTCGAGCTGCGCCCGTCGGCGGCTTTCGCGCGGGCCTTCCCCAGGGTGGGGAAAACCCTCTAAGACCCTCCCGCCGAGGAGGATTCATGCGCGAGCACCTGCAGTTCTACATCGATGGTCAGTGGACGGGTCCGGCCCAGTCGAAAACCATCGACGTCGTCAATCCCGCCAATGAAGAGATCTGCGGCCGGGTCGGCGCCGGATCGCCCGCCGACGTAGACCGCGCCGTTGCGGCGGCCCGCAAGGCGTTCAAGACCTGGCGCAAGACCTCGCGCGCCGAGCGCCTGGCGGCGCTGAACCGGATCATCGAGGCCTTCCAGGCCCGGGTCGGCGATATGGCCGAGGCGATCACTCTGGAAATGGGCGCGCCGGCCTGGCTGGCCCAGGGCACCCAGGCCCCCATCGGCATCAACCACTTCAAGTCCGCCATCGGCGTGCTCGAGCGCTACGAATTCGAAGAGGATCGCGGAACCAGCCGCATCGTGAAGGAGCCGATCGGGGTCTGCGGCTTCATCACCCCCTGGAACTGGCCGATCCACCAGATCTGCGCCAAGGTCGCCCCGGCCCTCGCGGTCGGCTGCACCGTGGTGCTGAAGCCCTCCGAGATCGCGCCTTTCTCGGGCCAGATCTTCGCCGAGATCCTCGAGGCGGCGGGACTTCCGCCGGGTGTGTTCAACCTGGTCCAGGGCGAGGGCCCTGTCGTCGGCGCGGCCATCGCGGCCCATCCGGGCGTCGACATGGTCTCGATCACCGGCTCGACCCGGGCAGGGATCGAGGTGGCCCGGGCCGCCGCCCCGACCCTGAAGCGCGTGCATCAGGAACTGGGCGGCAAGTCACCCAACATCGTGCTCGAGGACGCCGACCTGACCCCGGCCATCACCGGCAGCGTCAATGCGGTGATGCAGAACTCCGGCCAGTCCTGCCGGGCGCCCACCCGGTTGCTGGCCCCCAACAGGCTGATGGATCAGATCTGCGCCATCGCCGGCCAGGTCGCCGAGACCTGGACGCCCGGCGATCCGACCGGCAACGCCCGCATGGGGCCGGTGGTCTCCGAGGCCCAGTGGAACAAGGTCCAGGGGCTGATCAAGCAGGGCGTGGATGACGGCGCCAAGGTGGTCACCGGCGGACTCGGCCGGCCAGAGGGGCTGGACAAGGGCTACTTCGTCAAGCCGACCATCCTGGCCGGCGTCACCAACGACATGGCCGTGGCGCGCGAGGAGATCTTCGGGCCGGTGCTCTGCATCCTGGGCTATGACAGCCTCGAAGAGGCGATCGAGATCGGCAACGACACCGACTATGGCCTGGCCGGCTATGTCCAGAGCACCAACCTGGAAAAGGCGCGCGAGGTCGGCCGCGAGATCCGCGCCGGCTACATCAGCCTGAACAATGCCGGCCTGGACCTCAACGTGCCGTTCGGCGGCTACAAGCAGTCCGGCAATGGCCGCGAGTTCGGCGATCACGCCTTCTCGGAGTTCCTCGAGCTGAAGTCGGTCCTGGGCTGGAACCCGGCCTGACGCGCGCCTCTATCTTTCCGCGGAGTTAGGCTCAGGGGCCGACGCAGGCGCCCTCGGCCAGCTCCGCATCCATGCGCGAGGCGGCTCCGGCGACGCGGCACTGCTCGGAGCCGTCCGGCGCCTCGCGGCAGACGCATTCGGCGCTGAGGTCGTATCCGGCCGGACCGTAGTACCAGGGCGAGCCGGCCACCCAGGGATAGCGGCCGCGACCGGTCGAGGCCGAGATGGTGACCGAGGCGGACTTGCCGATCGGAATGGTGGCGACGCCATAGAGGCTGCGATAGCCGCCCGAGCCGATGCCGGCGCCGAATTCGCCATGGATCTTGCCGTCGCTTGGGACGGCGCCGCGATCACGCAGGGGCTCGTCGGCCCGGTTGGTCGGGTGAATCGGCGCCGGCGGCTTCTCGTCGAGCCAGGCAGCGATCTTCTGGTCGGTGGTCTGGGAGGCTGTGCTGACCGGCGCGCCGTCCGATGCGGCCGTGGCGTCGGCGGCCAGGGCGGGCCCCGAGAGGAAGGCGAGGCTGGCAGCCAGGAGAATCAGGCGCGGGGTCATCGGCGGGATCCTTGTCGAGCCATCATACAGCCTCTTCGACAATTGCGGCAGAGGTGCGTCGCCGAAGACATAGACCTGAGCTTGGCCGGGTCAGGCCTTGGCCACCCGCCGCTTGGCCAGGGCGTCGAATTCCATCAATTCCCTCACCAGGGCTTCGAAGGCGTGGAGCGGCACCATGTTGGGACCGTCCGAAGGCGCGTTGTCGGGATCGGGGTGGGTCTCCATGAAGACGCAGGCGACACCCACCGCCACGGCGGCGCGGGCCAGCACTGGCACATATTCGCGCCGGCCGCCGGTGGAGGCGCCCTGCCCGCCCGGCTCCTGCACCGAATGTGTGGCGTCGAACACCACCGGACAGCCGATCTCGGCCATGATCGGCAGGGCCCGCATGTCGGACACCAGGGTGTTGTAACCGAACGAGGCGCCGCGCTCGCAGGCCATCACATTGGCATTGCCCGCCTCGAGGACCTTCTCGATCACGTTCTTCATGTCCCAGGGGGCGAGGAACTGGCCCTTCTTGACGTTGACCGCGCGGCCGGTGCGGGCGGCGGCGATCAGGAGGTCGGTCTGGCGACTCAGGAAGGCGGGGATCTGCAGCACGTCCACGGCCTCGGCCACGGCGGCGCACTGATCGTTCTCGTGCACGTCGGTCACCGTGGGCAGGCCCAGGCTCTCGCGGATCTCGGCGAACACCGGCAGCGCCGCCTTCAGGCCCA
>DATCFQ010000122.1:0-2805 GCA_036509495.1 Caulobacteraceae bacterium | reverse complement strand
TCGCCGAGGCCATCATGGGCATGGTCGAACGGCGCCAGACGCGGCTGGACAAGCCGCTGTGCTACCGGGGACGCCATAAGGACGGTCGCGAAATCTGGGTGGAGGCCAATCCGGTCCTGACCCTGGATGAGCAGGGCGAACCGCTTGAGATTATCGATATCGTCCGCGACGTCACCGAGAAGAAACTCTTCGAGGAGGAGCTGAAGAAGGCGCGCGCCGTGGCCGAGGCGGCCGCCGCTGCCAAGGCGACTTTCCTGGCCAACATGAGCCACGAGCTGCGGACGCCCCTGACATCGATCATCGGTTTTTCCAGATTCATGCAGGAGCGCCAAGACCTGGCGCCGGATGCGGTTCACTACGTCAAGCGCATCTCCGATGCGAGCGACGCACTCTTGGCGATCATCAACGACATATTGGACTTCTCCAAGCTGGAGGCTGGCCAGGTGAGCCTGGAGAGCCTGCCCTTCTCGCTCCGCCGGCTGGTTGACGAGACCACAGGTCTGGTCGCCGTCCAGGCCGCGGCCAAGGGGCTGAAAATCCGCCTGCAGGTCAGCCCCAAGGGGCCGGAGATGATCACGGGCGACGTGGCGCGGCTGCGCCAAGTGTTGCTCAATTTCCTCAGCAACGCGGTCAAGTTCACCGCCGAGGGATCGGTGACGGTGAAGGCGGCGTGGCGCGAGACCCGCGAGGGCCCCCGCCTCAGGATCAGCGTCACCGACACCGGCGGCGGGATCGATCCGAAAACCATCGAGCGACTGTTCCAGCGTTTCTCCCAGGCCGACGTATCGATCAACCGGACCCACGGGGGGACGGGTCTGGGCCTGGCGATCAGCAAGGCCATCGTGACCCTGATGGACGGGAAAATCGGCGTTCGAAGTGAACCAGGCGAAGGATCGACGTTCTGGTTCGAGGTTCCCGCCCCGGCGGCTCTGGGCGAGGCCGCAGCGGCGACTGACGCGGTCTCGCCAGAGGAATGGCCCTCCGTTCGTATCCTTGTCGTCGACGATGCGGCGGTGAATCGCGAACTGGTCAAGCTGATGCTGGAGCCTCTCGGCCTTCGGGTCGAGGAAGCCTCTGGCGGAGCAGAGGCAGTTCAGGCCGCCATGAACACGCCATTCGACCTCATCCTGATGGATGTCAGGATGCCGGGCGTGGATGGCCTGGAAGCCACGCGCGTCATCCGCGGCGCAAGTTTCGCCAACCGTACGACACCTATCATCGCGCTGACGGCGGACGTGCAGCCCGAAAACGCCGCCGCCTGCCGGGCCGCAGGCATGAACGACGTGCTTGCCAAGCCGATCGTGCCCCGCCAGCTCCTGGCCGCGATCGTCGCGCACACGGCCGACCAGAGCGATGATCTCGCGCAGGTCGGCTGAGCCGGGTCTCGGACGAGGGCTGGTCTGAAGTCTGTTTTCTGGGCTTAGCCAAGCCGCCGAACTGTATGGAGATCCGGCGCCACCTCATGCCTCGCTTCACGTACGCGAGATGCTTGAGCGACATGATAGCGCAGACTTGTCAGAGGGGGTCAGGCCCAGGCGGGATGTAGCATCCGCGCTTGAAGCCAACTCAAGCCACACTCGCGGCGCGCAACTCTCCCAACGCCCTGCTCGATCGAACCAGCTGTTCCACCAGCGGGAGCAGGGAGGCCGCAGTGATCGGCTTGGTCAGGTGCGCGTCGGCGCCGGCGTCGGCGGAGGCCTTGACATGCTCGGGTAACGCATTGGCGGTCAGGGCAACGATGGGCGTGCTGGCCAGCGCTGCCGCCTGTTCGTGAGCGCGGATAGCGCGGATGGCCGTAAGTCCATCCATCACCGGCATCTGCACATCCATCAACACCAGGTCGAAGGCCCCCGCCCTGAAAGCCTCCAGGGCCAGGGCGCCATTCTCCACCGAGGTCAGGTCGGCGCCAGCGGTCTGCAGTATCAGCTCGACCACCTTGCGGTTGATCGGATGGTCCTCGGCCAGCAACACGCGGGCTCGCAAAGCCGGGAGGTCCGCATCTACAGCGCCCTTTGACGGCCCGTCGTCGGGAGTCTGCTCTGCCGCCCGGCCGCTGGCCTCGGGCAGCGGCAGCTGCACGGTGAAGGTCGCGCCCTCGCCTTCGATGCTTTCGGCGTCGATCCAGCCGCCCAGCAGCCCGGCCAGCTCGAACGCGATGGCCAGTCCAAGGCCCGAGCCGCCAAACCTGCGAGTGATCGAGCCATCGGCCTGCTCGAAGCGCTGGAACAGCCGCTCCTTGTCCTCCATCGAGAAGCCCACGCCGGTGTCGCTCACTTCGAAGCGGAAACAGCGGACTTCGTCGATCGTCATCGCGACGACCTCGAGGCAGACCTCGCCGATAGAAGTGAACTTCACAGCGTTGCTGAGCAGGTTCAGCAGTATCTGTTTCAGCCGGTCCGGATCGCCATGCACCAGAGCGGAGGCGGCAGCGTCCATTTCCAGGCGGAAGCCCACGCCCTTGTCGCGGGCGCGCAGCTCGGCCAAGCCGGCGACATCGCGCACCGTACGGGCCAGATCGAAGGTCTCGTTGCGGACCTCCATGCAGCCGGATTCGATACGCGCCAGGTCCAGCACTTCGTTCAGCAGCCTCTCCAGGGTGACGCCCGAACTGCGGATGATGTCGACGATCTCGCGCTGATGGCCGTTGAGGTCGGTGCGGGACAGTACGTCCACGAGGCCGACAACCCCGTTCAGGGGCGTACGGATTTCGTGGCTCATGTTGGCGAGAAACTCGCTCTTGGAGCGGTTGGCCTTCTGGGCCTGGTCGCGCGCCTCGGCCAGGGCCTGGGCGTCGCGCTTGAGATC
>DATCFQ010000121.1:0-4246 GCA_036509495.1 Caulobacteraceae bacterium | reverse complement strand
AACCGCGCGCGAAGAAGAACTCAGACGGCCGGGGCGGAGGCTAGCGGGCGCAGCTTAACCAACCCTTTGGGCGGGCTCAGAACTTCAGGCCCGGGAGGCCCATGCCGGCCAGGGGCCCGGCGACCTCCCGCATCATCTCGGCCTGGGTCTGGCCCAGCTTGCGCTTGGCGTCGGCGTGGGCCGCGACGATCAGGTCGGCCAGCACCTCACCCTCGCCGGGCTGCAACAGGCTCTCGTCGATGGCAACGGACCTCACCTCGCCCGAGCCGGAGAGCGCCACCTTGACCATACCGCCGCCGGAGGAGCCCTCGACCACCGTCGAGGCCAGCCGGGCCTGGGCGTCCTGCAGCTTCTGTTGCATCGCCTGGGCCTGTTTCATCAGCGATCCCAAGTCTTTCATCGGCGGCCCTCCACGCAACCGACCCTGCCCTCGAGGCGAGCGCGCCTGTGTCTTAGCGGCCGGCCGGATTTTGTTCTATGCTGTCCCGTGCCGCCAGAGCGGGGAGCCGGAATGAAGCCGATTGCGACGGGACTTCTGTTGGCGCTTGCAGCCAGCGTGTGCCTGGCCGGATGCGCCAGCGTGGGCGTCCGGCGCCAGGCGGCCAATTCGCCCTGCCAGGACACCACCGTGACCCTGTATTTCGAGTCCGGCTCGGAGAGCCTGACCGATGCGGGCCAGCAGATCGTCTCCCTGACCGCCAAGCGCATGGGCGGCTGCAGGGTGCGCGAACTCAGGCTGCTGGGCCTGGCCGATCCGACCGGTTCGCCGCAGGTCAACCTGACCCTCTCCCAGCATCGGGCCGACAAGGTGCTGGCCGCCTTTGTCCGCGCCGGCCTGCCGGTGCCGAAGTACACCCTGGTCGCCGCCGGCCAGAAGGGCGCGGTGAACGCCAGCGGCGCGGTCGAACCGGTCCGCCGCCAGGTCGACGCCACGATTGTGGTCGACCGGTGAGCCGGTCGCCTGGGCGGGCGCCATTCAGCAACTCTTAGCGTCCGTGTCCGATGCTGATGTGGACACGCCATGGCTGCACGCAAACTCAAAGCCGAGTCCACGCTGGCCGAGCCCCTGGCCCGGTGCGGCGGGCCTGCGCCCTCCGTTCCGGCCTTCGACGGCCTGGAGCGCCGCAGCCGTCACGGCAAGCGCCTGTCGGTGATCGCCCCGGCCTATGACGAAGAGGACGTGCTGGCCTTCTTCTTCGTGCGCATGGAGCGGGTGCTGAACGCCTGCGCGGTCGACTGGGAAATCATCTGCGTCAACGACGGCAGCCGCGACAGCACCCTGGCGGTGCTGCTCTACGAGCGCCAGCGCAACCCGCGTATCAAGGTGATTGATCTTTCCCGGAACTTCGGCAAGGAGGTCGCCCTCAGCGCCGGCATGGACGCGGCCACCGGGGACATGGTGCTGCCGATCGACGTCGACCTGCAGGACCCGCCCGAAATCATCCCCCAGTTCATCGCCCAGTGGGAAGCCGGCTACGACGTGGTCTATGGCATGCGCGCCTCGCGCGGCGAGGACAGCTTCGCCAAGCGGGTGAGCGCCAAGGGCTTCTATCGGCTGTTCAACCTCTTGTCCGAGATCGACATGCCGCGCGACGCCGGCGATTTCCGGCTGATGGACCGCTCGGTGGTCGAGGCGCTGAAGGCGCTGCCCGAGCGCAACCGCTTCATGAAGGGGCTGTTCGCCTGGGTCGGCTTCCGCCAGACCGGCGTGGCCTTCGAACGGCCCCAGCGAGCGGCCGGCAAGACCAGCTGGCGCTACTGGCGGCTGTGGAATTTCGCCCTGGACGGCCTGACCGCCTTCTCGACCGTGCCGCTCAGGCTATGGACCTATGTCGGCGGGGCCACGGCCCTGGCCGCCTTCGGCTATGCCGCCCTCCTGGTGATCGACACCCTGGTGCGGGGCCGCGACGTGCCCGGCTACGCTTCTCTGATGGTGGCGGTGCTGATGAGCCTGGGCCTGCAGATGCTGGCGCTGGGCGTCATCGGCGAATACCTCGGCCGCATCTTCCAGGAAGTGAAGCGCCGGCCGCTCTATGTCACTCGCCGGGCCTACGGCCTGGACTCGGGCGCCTGATGGAACAGGCGGCGCATCAGCGGATGCGCGAGTTGCAGGACCATCACTGGTGGTTCGAGGCCCGCCGCCGCATCCTGGAAGGGTTGATCTCGGAACTGAAGCCGCCCGTGGGCGCGTGGATCCTCGAGGTCGGTTGCGGGCCGGGCGGCAACCTGCCCATGCTGGCCCGGTTCGGCGAGGTCACCGGCCTGGAGCCGGACGCCGGCGCGCGCCGTCACGCCAAGGCATCCTCGGCCGCGACGGTCCGGGCCGGATCACTGCCCGACGGCCTGCATCTGCCCCCCGGCAGCTTCGACCTGGTCTGCGCCTTCGACGTGCTCGAGCATGTGGCCGAGGATTGCGCCTCCGTGGCCGCCCTGGCCGAGCTGGTGAAGCCGGGCGGCTGGATCGCAGCCACCGTCCCGGCCTATCCGTGGATGTGGAGCGCCCACGACGAGGCGCATCATCACCAGCGCCGCTATCACCGCCGCGCGTTCGAGGCCCTGTTCACCGCAGCCGGACTGAAGGTGGTGAAGTCCAGCCACTTCAACGCCGTGCTGCTGCCGCTGGCGGTGGCCGCGCGGGCGGTCAAGCGGCTCGTGGGCTCCGACAGCCCCGACGATTCCATGCCCGCGCCCTGGGTGAACAAGGCGCTCATGGGCCTGATGGCCTCCGAGCGGGGCTGGCTGCGCTGGGGCTCGCTGCCGCTCGGCCTGTCCCTGGTAGTGATCGCCCGCCGCGAATTGGCCGCGCGCGCCTAGTCCTCGTCGGCCTCGTCGGTCGGCGCCGGCGCCGTCTCGATCTTCAATTGCCGCACCCCGACGATCTCGGCGCCCTGGAAGGCCTCGAGGATGGACTGCACGAACGGATCGGCCTCGACGCTGAGGCGCGTCTCCTGGACCTCGCGCTGGGCGCGCTCGTAGCGGCTCTCGGCCCCGCCGCCGCCCTCGGCGGCGATCAGCCAGGCCTGGCCGGTCCACTCCTTCAGCCGCTGGGCCAGCCGCTGCTGCAGATTGCCCGGGGCGCCGGGCGCCGGTTCGAAGGTGATGGCGCCCGGGCGGAAGGAGATCGGCCTGACGAATTTCTCGACATCGAGTTTCAGCGTCACGTCGCGCTTCTCGTCGATCAGCCGCAGCACGTCGTCGAATGTCTGCAGCGTCGGCGCTGTGGACGGCGCCGGCGCGGCCTGGGGCTGCAGCGCCCTGGCGGTCGCCGCCGAGCCTCCGGACGAACCGCCGCCGCTTCCGCCGCCCGAGGACGCCGGGCCGCCGGACGGAACGCCCTGGCCCTTCTGCAGCGCCTTCAAGGCCTCCTCTGGGCCGGGCAGGTCGGCGGCGTAGCAGAGGCGGATGATGGCCATCTCGGCGGCGGCCTTGGGATCGCCGGCGCGGCGGGCCTCGTCCTGGGCCTTCAAGAGCAGTTGCCAGAGCCGCGACAGCACCCCGCCCGACATGCCGGCCCCCAGCGCCGTCAGCCGCGCCGCCTGGTCCTTGGGCAGGCCCAGGGAGGCCGGCCCCAGCGCCTTGGCCAGGGCCGCGCCGTGGGCGTGTTCGAGCAGGTCGCCCAGCACCTGCACCGGGTCGGCGCCGAAGCCGTAGAGGGTGCGGAAGGCCTGCAGCGCCTCGGCCGCGTGGCCCTTGGCGACCTCTTCCATCAGGCCGATGGTCTGGCCGCGATCGGCGAGGCCCAGCATGTCGCGGATCGCCTCGGCGGTGACCACCGCCCCGCCGCCCGTCTGCACCATGGCCTGGTCGAGCATGGAGAGGCCGTCGCGCACCGAGCCTTCCGCGGCGCGGCCGATCAGAGTCAGGCCCTCGGCCTCGATCGTGGCCCCCTCGCGGGTGGCGATCTCTTCCAGGCGCTGGGCGATGACCTCGGGCTCGACGCGCCGGAGGTCGAAGCGCTGGCAGCGCGACAGGATGGTCACCGGCACCTTGCGGATCTCGGTGGTGGCGAAGATGAACTTGGCGTGCGGCGGCGGCTCCTCGAGGGTCTTCAAGAGGGCGTTGAACGCCGCCGTCGAGAGCATGTGAACTTCGTCGATGATGTAGACCTTGTAGCGCGCCTCGACCGGGGCATAGCGCACGCCGTCGAGCAGCTCGCGCATCTCGTCGACCTTGGTGCGGCTCGCGGCGTCGAGTTCCAGTACGTCGATATGGCGGCCTTCGATGATCGCCTTGTCGTGGCGGCCTT
>DATCFQ010000120.1:0-7836 GCA_036509495.1 Caulobacteraceae bacterium | reverse complement strand
ATGAACCCCGGCGGGCCGGCGCCGGTCGCCGCCCATTCCGGGCGCCTGGCGGCCGAGCAGAAGGCTTCGGGCCGCTTCACCGTGGCCTCGCGCGGCCCCGACGTCCGAGCCCAGTACAACCTGCAGAGGCGCGGCGCCGATCACGGGCCGGCCGCCTTGCCCGAACCGCACGTCCGCGCCGCTCATCCTGCCGGCCAGGTCCACGATCAGCCGCATGTCGCTCGGCCGCCGCAAGCGTCCCACGCGGCCCTCGCCGAACAGCATGTCCGCGCCGCTCGGCCCACGGGCCAGGCTCACGTCCAGCCGCACTTCGCGCGGGCACCGGAAGCGTCCCACGTCCAGGTGGCCCAGGCCCAACCGCACGCCGCGCCGCACGGCGGAGGCGGCGGTGGCGGCGGCGGCCAGAAAGCCGGCGGTGGCGGCGGCGGCGGCGGAAATGGTGGCCACCAAGGCGGCCCGCGGAAGCCGGACGACAAGGCTCACGGCCACTGACCGCCGCTGGTCAATCTATCGGCTAGAGCCTAACCTCCCGGCAGCTGGAAGCCCCGGGAGGGCGACATGAACCCGATCACCCTGTTCCTCGTGCTGATCTGCCTCGCGCTGGGCGCGGCGTCGGTCCAGTTCAACATGTTCGTGGGCGGCGGCTTGTTCGTACTGGCCGTGGTCATCGCCCTGTCGCTGAAGATGGCCAACACCTGGCAGCGGTTCGTGGTCCTCCGCGCCGGCCATCTGCACGGCGTGAAGGGGCCGGGCCTGTTCCTGATCTTCCCGATCATCGACAACGTCGTCGCCGTCATCGACGAGCGGATCCAGACCACCTCGATCGTGGCCGAGCAGGCCCTGACCAAGGACACAGTGCCGGTCAATGTCGACGCCATCATCTTCTGGAAGGTGCACAACGCCGAGGCCGCGGCCCTGACCATCACCAACTACCGCGAGGCCATCGACCGGATTTCCCAAACCTCGCTGCGCGAGATGATCGGCTCCACGCCGCTGTCGGTGCTGCTGTCGGACCGCCAGTCGGCCGACCAGCGGCTGAGCGCCCAGATCGCCGGCAAGACCAAGGAATGGGGCATCACCGTGCTCTCGGTGGAGATTCGCGACGTCGCCATTCCGGTCGAGCTGCAGGACGCCATGTCCCGCCAGGCCCAGGCCGAGCGCGAGAAGCAGGCCCGGGTGATCCTGGGCTCGGCCGAGGCCGAGGTCGCCGCCAAGTTCGTCGAGGCCGCCCGCACCTATGCCGGCGAGCCGGCCGCCCTGCAGCTTCGGGCCATGAACATCATCTACGAGACCACCAAGGAGCGCGGCGCCACCATCCTGATGCCGTCTGGCATGGTCAACAGCATGGACCCGTCAGGGCCCCTGGCGATGGCGCTCGCGGCGAGCGGCGTCGATCTCGGCGGCAAGACGACATCGCCCGCAAAGACCGCAGTCCCCACCACGGTGCGGCGGCGGCGCAAGCCCTCCTAAAACCCGCTCCTCCCCGCCTCCGCTTCGCGGTCGCGGGGATGAGCGGGAGGTAGGGGGTCAGCCCCGGATCGCCTCGATCCGGTCCCACAGTGTCGCCGCCGCATCGGCGCCGGAGAAGCGCTTGAGCTGCTGGGCGCCGGTGGGCGAGGTGACGTTGATCTCGGTCAGATAGTCGCCGATCACGTCGATGCCGACGAACAGCAACCCTCGACGCTTCAGCTCCGGGCCGATGGCGGCGCAGATCTGCAGGTCCCGGGCGGTCAGCTCCACCGCCTCGGCGCGGCCGCCGCGGGCCAGGTTGGAACGCACCTCCCCCTTCGGCGGCACGCGGTTGATGGCGCCGACCGGCTCGCCATCGACCAGCAGGATGCGCTTGTCGCCGGCCGAGATGGCCGGGATGAACTTCTGGGCGATCACCGCCTCGCGGCCGATCATGGCGTGCAGCTCGAGCAGGGCGTCGAGGTTGGGATCGTCGGGCCTCAGCCGCACCACCCCCGAGCCCGCGCCGCCATAGAGGGGCTTCAGCACCATGTCGCCATGGCGGGCGCGGAAGTCGCGGATCGCCTCCACGTCGGCGGTGATCAGGGTCGGCGGCTGCAGCCCGGGGAAGCTGGTGACCAGCAGCTTCTCGGGGGCGTTGCGCACCTCGGCGGGATTGTTGACCACCAGGGTCTTGGGGTGGACGCGCTCGAGGAAATAGGTGGCCGTGATGTAGGCCATGTCGAAGGGCGGATCCTGGCGCATCAGCACCACGTCGAACTCGGAGACGTCGCGGACCTCGGCCTCGCCCAGGGTATGATGGTCGCCCTTCACCGCTCGCAGATTCAGCGCCCGGCCCCGCGCCAGCACCCGGCCGTCTTCCAGCGACAGCTTCTCGGGGCCGAAGCGCCAGAGCGCGTGCCCGCGGGTCTGGGCCTCCATCATCATCATGAAGGTGGTGTCGGCCTCGATGTTGATCCCCTCGACGGGATCCATCTGGATGGCGACCTTCAGGGACATGGGAGCTCCGGCGATGAACGCGACCCTGGCGCGGCTTAGCTCTTAGCGACGGCCGCGCAAAGCGTTCGGACGCGATTCGCCGGACGATTCCCGACTTGATGTTCGCCATCGGCCGCTGCCAGATCGTCCAGGCGGCCGCAGACTGGATCCGGGCCCGGGGGCGCGCTTGAGCAACACAGCATCCACGACCGGGCCCAAGGCGCCGCCGCCCTCCGCCCAGGCCGACCGCGCCTTCTTCGGCCATCCGAAAGGGCTGGGCTTCCTCGCCGGCACCGAGGGATGGGTCGCCTTCTCCTACTACGGCATGCAGTCGCTGCTGGTGCTGTACATGACCGGCTATCTGCTGAAGCCGGGCCACATCGAGCATATCGTCGGCTTCGGCGCTTTCCGCGCGGCCCTCGGGCTGCTTTACGGCCCCGTGTCCGGCCAGCCGCTGGCTTCGGCGATCACCAGCTTCTACGGGGCCATAGCCTTCGCCACGCCCCTGGTCGGCGGGCTGATCGCCGACCGGCTGATCGGCCGCACGGCGAGCATCGTCGCTGGCTGCGTGCTCATGACCATCGGTCATTTCCTCATGGCCTTCGACGTGAGCTTCCTGGCCGCCCTGCTCTGCCTGGTGACCGGCACGGGCCTGGCGGGGACGCTGAAGGCCCAGGTCGGAGGCCTCTATCCGCCCGGCGACCTCAGGCGCGGGGACGCCTTCCAGATCTACAGCCTGGCCGTCCAGATCGCGGTCATCGCCTCCCCGATCGTCTGCGGTTGGCTCGGCGAGAAGGTCGCCTGGCGCTGGGGCTTCGGCGCCGCCGGCGTCGGCATGATGATCGGCCTCGCGATCTACCTGTCCGGGCGCCCCTGGATGCCGCCGGACCCCATGCTGCGCCGGTCCGACGAGGCCGAGCGGCCGAAGATGACGGCGCACGAATGGCGCACGGTCGGGGTGCTGGTCCTGCTCCTGCCCATCCTGGCCGTGGCCTTCGTCGGCAACAACGAGATCTTCAACGGCTACCTGTTGTGGGGACAGGCCAACTTCCAGCTGAACTTCTTCGGCCAGACCATGCCGGTCAGCTGGCTGCTCTCGATGGACGCCTTCGTGAGCACCGGCACGACCCTGTTCGTGATCTGGTTCTGGCGTTGGTGGGCGAGCCGCTGGAAGGAGCCGGACGAGATCGTGAAGATCGGCGCCTTCGGCTTCATCGCCGCCGCGGGCCCGCTGGTGCTGGCCGCAGCCTCGCTCTACGCGACGGGCGGGCACAAGGTCGGACTGGCCTGGGGCCTGGCCTTCCACATCGTCAACGACATCGGCTTTTCGGGGATGTATCCGATCGGCATGGCGCTGTTCTCGCGCGTCGCCCCGCCGGCCCTGGGCGCGACCATCGTCAACGCCTTCGTGTTCTCGATCTTCCTCTGCAACCTCTTGGTCGGCAAGCTGGCGGGTCTCTTGAGCACCCTGTCGGGCGCGGCGTTCTGGGGCCTGCATGCGGCCCTGGTGGCCGGCGCCGCGGTGCTGCTGCTGATTTGCGCGCGCCTGTTCGGCCGCACCCTGGCGCCGCGAACCGAGGCCGATCGCTAGCTGCGGCTGTGCAGTTCCGGCAGCTCGCCGCGGGTGACGGCGATGCCCATCTGCAGGCTTTCGCCGATGCGCTGGGCACGGTCGATGAACAGGGCCGCCGCCTCGGGCGGGCAGACCTCGATGGCGGTCTGTCCGAACAGCTCGATCCAGCGGGCGAAATGCTCGGGCCCGATCGCGGCGATGCGGGCGTGAGCCACCATCGGCGTGCCGTGATAGCGGCCGCTCATCAGGGCGACCGACGACCAGAAATCACACATCTTCTGAAGATGCGGCTCCCAGTCCTCCACCGCCCGCGCGAATACCGGCCCGAGCGCATCGTCGTCCCGCGCCTTGGCGTAGAAGGCGTGGACCAGGGTGTGGATCATGGATTCGGTCACGCCGAGCGGATAGCCCGGCGAGATCTGGAGTCGCGCTGACTGGATGGGTTCGAGCGTGGCCATGGGATGTCGTCAGGGGCGATATAGTATCTTGCGCTGATATATCCAGCGGCTGCGCTGCGGCTAATTGAGCTTCAGCCGCACCCGTTCGCGCGCGGCCCGGGCGGCGATGGCCGCGCCGCCGTCGAGCATCTGGGCCCGGGCCAGCGCTTCCTGCGCCCCGACCAGGGCGCCCTGTCCTTCGCGCGCCGCCGCCACGTCGATCCACGGCCTATGGTCGGCGGGATCGAGCAGCGCGCGCCTGAGGGCCGATCGCTCGGCCCGGGCGTGGTCGCCGGCGCGGCTGGCGCGGGCATAGATGTTGTTCTCCAGCCGCTGCACCACCAGCCGATCCTTCACCGGCGCCATCAGGATATCGAGGCGGTCGGCGACGTCGGGGGTCAGGCCGGTGCGCAGCGCCCGGCGGATCAGCTCGGACGGCAGCACCACCCGCCCTTCGCTGAATGGGTCCAGCGCCAGGGGGCCCTCCTCGGTCTCGATCCTGAGCAGGAAGTGGCCGGGGAAATCGACGCCCTGGACCTGCAGTCCGGTACGACGCGCCGCGTCCAGATAGAGCAGGCTCAGGGCCACCGGCAGGCCCCGGCGCCGCTCCAGCACCAAGATCATGTCGGCGTTGGCCGGGTCCTCGTAGGTGAGCACGTCGCCGTTGAGCCGCAGGTCCCCGGCCATGGTCTCGGCCAGGGCCTCTTCGGGCGATTCGCGCTTCAGCCGTTCGGACAGCCGCTCGACGGCGTCCGCCATCAGCCCGCGCGCCGGCTCCGGATCGCGGTTGGGGTCCTCGTGCATGGCGCAGGCCAGCGCCGCCTCGAACAGGGGGAAGCGGTCGTCCGGGCTCTGGCCCAGCTCGGCGAGCGCGCTTTCAGCCTCCTCGCGGTTCATCGTTCCAGCGTCATCCGTTCGAGGCGTCTTCGCGCCAAGCGTCGGGAATATGACGCGGCCACGCGCCGGGAGCGAGCGCCACCAGATCGAGACGGACGTTCGGCCGCATCGCGCGCCGCGCCGCTATGGCCCGGGCGGCCCGCCTGAGCCGCGCCCGCTGCGTCGGACCGACCGCCTCCAGGGCCGCCTCGAGGGTGGCCCGGCTCTTCACCTCGACCACCGCCAGGGTGTCCCCGCGCTGGGCCAGGAGGTCGATCTCGCCCTCGGGCGTCTTCAGGCGGAAGCCGAGGATGCGGTAGCCCTTCGCCATCAGGAGCAGGGCGGCCAGGATCTCCTGCCGCCGGCCGGAGAGCCGTGCCTTGGCTCCCCGGGCGCTGCGGGCGGCGAGGCGGGCGGCCTTATCGACCATGGCCGGCCTTCATTTCCACCGCCCGGCGATAGAGTTCGCGCCGCGGCAGGCCGGTGGCCTTGGCGACCTCGGCGGCGGCTTCGGAGGGACCCAGTCGCTGCACCGCCTCGGCCAGGGCCGCATCGGCGTCGGCGGCGCTGAGTCCCGCCTCCTGGCCG
The DNA here is from genome assembly GCA_036509495.1 of Caulobacteraceae bacterium. GTDB lineage: Bacteria > Pseudomonadota > Alphaproteobacteria > Caulobacterales > Caulobacteraceae > JANWHQ01. The sequence goes on along the minus strand of DATCFQ010000120.1, from coordinate 1,914 downwards.
GGGCCGACCAGCACCACCACCTCGCCCTTGGGGCTTTGCAGCGCAGGATCGGAGGCCAGCACATCCAGCGGCCCGCGCACCACCGTCTCGTAGAGCTTGGTCAGCTCGCGAGCCACCGCCGCCGGCCGGGGACCGAACACCGCGGCCATGTCGGCCAGGCTGCCCCCGAGCCGCGAGGCGCCTTCGAAGAACACCAGGGTGGCCCTGAGCGGCTTAAGCTCCTCGAAAAAGCTGCGCCGGCCAGCGGTCTTGGAGGGCGGAAAGCCGGCGAACAGGAAGCGGTCGGTGGGCAGGGCGGCCACCGCCAGGGCGCTCAGCACCGCCGAGGCGCCGGGAATCGGGATCACCTTGCAGCCCTGCCCCGCCGCCTCGACCACCAGCCGGTAGCCGGGATCGGAAACCAGGGGCGAGCCGGCGTCGGTGACCAGGGCGATGCGATCGCCGGCCATCAGCCGTTCCAGGATCTTGGGCCGCACCGCCGCGCCGGCATGGTCGTCATAGCGCTGCAGCCGGGCCTTGATACCGTGGGCCGAGAGCAGCTTGCCGGTGACGCGGGTGTCCTCGGCCAGCACCAGGTCCGCCTTGCCGAGCACGTCCAGCGCCCGAAGCGTGATGTCCCCGAGGTTGCCGATCGGGGTCGAGACCAGATAGAGGCCGGGCTCCAGGGGCTTTTCGTCCCGCGCGATCACTCGCCCTCTTCCTCTTCATAGCCGACCAGCGCCAGGGCGCGGGCATGCACGCCGTTCAGCTCGGCCCAGCGCGCCAGGGCCTCCTCGCGGCCGTGGGTGATCCATAGCTGCTCGGGCCGGAGCTCGGCGATAGTCGAGGTCAGCTCGTCCCAGTCGGCGTGGTCGGAGATCACCAGCGGCAGCTCCACCGCCCGCTGCCGGGCGCGGGCGCGCACCCGCATCCATCCGGAGGCCAGGGCGGTCACCGGATCGGGGAAGCGGCGCGACCAGCGGTCGGCCAGGGCCGAGGGCGGGGCGATGACGATCTGGCCGGCGAAGTCGGCCTCGCCCTCTTCGGTCGCCGAGGCGAGCGGCCCGAGGTCGACGCCATTGGCCTCGTAGAGGGCGTTCAGCCGCGCCAGGGCGCCGTGGACATAGATGGTCCGGTCCCAGCCGCCTTCGCGCAGCAGCCGGATCACCCGCTGGGCCTTGCCGAGGGCGTAGGCCCCGATGATGTGGCAGCGCTCGGGGAATTGCGCCACAGACTCCAGCAGGGTCGCGATCTCCTCGGCGTCGGGCGGGAAGCTGAACACCGGCAGGCCGAAGGTCGCCTCGGTGACGAAGACATCGCAGGGCACGGGCTCGAAGGCCTGGCAGGTCGGGTCGCGCCGGCGCTTGTAGTCGCCCGAGACCACCAGGGTCAGGCCGCCATGGCGCACCACCGCCTGGGCCGAGCCCAGCACATGGCCGGCCGGCGCCAGGCTGAGCTCCACGGCGTCGCGGGTCAGCCGCTCGCCATAGCGCACCGGCTCGGCCGCGCGGCAGAAACCCTCGCCGTAGCGGGCGGCCATGATCTGCAACGTCTCGGGGGTGGTGACCACCACGCCGTGCCCCGGCCGCGCGTGGTCGGCGTGGCCATGGGTGATCACCGCCCGCTCCACCGGCCGCACCGGGTCGATGAAGAAATCACCCGGCGCGCAATAGAGCCCTTCGGGCCTGGGACAGAGAACCGCTTCCGGCTTCATGGCGCTTGCTTACCGGTCCGCAGCCGAAGATGACAGGCCGGCATCGACAGGAGGCGACCAACCATGGCCCGTGCATCTGTTTCGCCCTCGCCCCGGACGCGCGCCGAGGCCTTCTGCGAGCGGTTCGGACTGCGATTGCCGATCCTGCAGGCCCCCATGGCCGGGGCCTGTCCGGCCAGCCTCGCCATAGCGGTGGCCCGCGCCGGCGGCATGGGCGGCCT
>DATCFQ010000119.1:0-2075 GCA_036509495.1 Caulobacteraceae bacterium | reverse complement strand
TCCGGATCCTGGCCCGTCCGGGCGCCGAATTCGCGTTTCCCGCCGAGATCGTGACCGGGCGTCTCGCCGATGAGAACGCCCTGGCGCACCTGGCCGAGGGCGCGGCGCTGGTGGTGCACGCGGCGGGCCTGATCAAGGCGCGGCGGCCGGCCGACTTCCTGCCGGTGAACCTCCATGGCGCGCGGCGCATGGCCGCAGCGGCCGCGCGGCAAGCGCCGGACGCCCGTTTCGTGCTGGTCTCCAGCCTGTCGGCGCGGGAGCCGCAGCTGTCCGCCTACGCCGCCAGCAAGGCCGCGGGCGAATCCGAGGTGCGCGCGATCCTGGCCTCCGATCGGCTCACCATCGTGCGGCCGCCAGCGATCTATGGCCCTGGCGACCGCGAGACCCTGGCCCTGTTCAAGGCCATCGCCAGCCTGCCGGCCCTGCCCTCTCCCGGCCCCGCCCACGCCCGGCTCGCCCTCATCCACGTCGCCGACGCGGCGGCCGCGATCGCGACCCTGGCCGAGCGGCCTGCCGCGGGGGGCGTCTTCGCCTTGGCCGACGGCCAGCCGGAAGGCTACGGCTGGCTCCAGATCGTCCAGACCGCCGCCGGCGCGCTCGGCCGCGCCGCGCCTCCCATCCTGCCTACGCCAGCCCTGGCGATCCTGGCCCTCGGCGCGGCCGGCTCGCTGCTCGGCCGCATCGGACCGGCCCGGATCATGACGCTGGGCAAGGCCCGCGAGGTGCTGCACGGCGACTGGAGCGTCCGGCCCGAGGAATTGGCGCCTGGGCTCGCCCCGCCGCGATTCGACCTCGCCGCCGGCTTCGCCGACTCGGTCGCCTGGTACCGCGCCTCCGGCTGGCTATGAGCCCCGACGGCGCCGTCGGGACCGTCCAATGACGGATCAATTTACGGGTTTCTTACCTCGTCCGCGTGCATTACCTTGCGGCGATGGTGACCGGCCGGCAGAAGGGGGCGCCGCCGCTTTGCAGCTTGCTGTTTGGAATCCCCGCATGGAAGCGACCACCCGGTCCGTTCGAGACGGCATCGCCGCCGCTCTGAGTCAGACGGTCGGACGCAGTGTCGAAATCTCGGATGAGACCAATATCGCGCGCGATCTGGGACTGGACTCGCTGGCGATCATGAATTTCATCATGGCGCTGGAAGACGAATACGACATCTCCATCCCCCTGGATCGTGTGGCACAGGTGGAGACGGTCGGCGATCTGGTGACGGCCATCGAAGAATTGCGGAGCAGGGGCTGATGTCCATTCTCGCCAAGTACGCCGCCATGAAAGGCGCGCTCGACGGGTTGCGCGACGCCGGGACCAACCCGTTCGACGTGAAGTTCGACACGGTGCTGTCGCCCACCGAGGGGATGCTGAGCGGTCAGCGGACCATCCTTCTGGGCACCAACAATTATCTGGGCCTGACCTTCGACCAGAGCTGCATCGACAAATCGGTCGAGGCGGTCCGCGCCCAGGGCACGGGCACCACGGGCTCGCGCATCGCCAACGGCAGCTATGACGGCCACAAGCGGCTCGAGCAGGATCTCGCCGAGTTCTACGACCGCAAGCACTGCATGGTGTTCACCACCGGCTATCAGGCCAACCTCGGGGTGCTCTCGGCCCTTGTCGGCCGCGGCGACCACCTGATCATCGACGCCGACAGCCACGCCTCCATCTACGACGGCTCGCGCCTGGCCCAGACCGAGGTGATCCGTTTCCGCCACAACGACCCCAAGGACCTGCACAAACGGCTCAAGCGCCTGGCCGACGCGCCGGGCGACAAGCTGATCGTGGTCGAGGGCATCTATTCGATGCTCGGCGACACCGCCCCCCTGAAGGAGATCGCCGCGGTCAAGCGCGAAACCGGGGCCTATCTGCTGGTCGACGAAGCCCACTCCATGGGGGTCCTGGGCCCCACCGGCCGCGGCCTGGCCGAACTGGCGGGCGTCGAGGCCGACGTCGATTTCATCGTCGGCACCTTTTCCAAGAGCCTCGGCAGCGTCGGCGGCTTTTGCGTCTCCGACCATCCGGACTTCGACCTCTTGAGGGTGGTCAGCCGCCCCTACATGTTCACCGCCTCCTTGCCG
>DATCFQ010000118.1:0-5344 GCA_036509495.1 Caulobacteraceae bacterium | reverse complement strand
CGCCAGGGGGATGTCCTGCGGCGGCGGCGAGAGCACGCGCCAGACATTATAGGCGCAGGCCCACCTGACCGGCCGCTCGACGTCCTTCGGCCGGCTGCGTTCGGCGAACTGGGCGGCGGTCTTGTCGGAGCAGTCGATGTGGATGAAGCGGGCCGGGAACGAGTTGTTGAGCCGCCCGGCGTCGGGCGAGGTCTCGCCGAACCTGAGCACCCCGGTCCCGTTCACCACGACCCGATCGGCGCCGGTCACTTCGAGCAGCAGCGTCTCGATCTCGGCCGGGTGCAGCCGGGCCACCTCGGCGGCGTCGCGGAAGTCGGTCACCGCGCTCCTGTGCGGCGTCAGCATGAAGCCCTCGCGGTCGAGGTCGGGCGGGACGGGCCAGCTGCGGGCGTCCTCGATGTCGACCGTGCGGGGGTCGAGATCCAGCAGGTCGCGGGAATGGTCGTTGGCGTAGAAGCGCGGCCGCTCGGCCATCTCGTGGATGTAGCTGATGGTCCCCTTGACCTTGCGCACGCCGGCCTCGGGCCGGGCCTTTGTCGTCGCATCGGACATCACGCGTCCTCCCTCGATTTTTCGAAGGTTTAGCCGACTTTCCAAGGCCGCGGACACGAAAAAGGCCGGCCGCCCCGGGAGGAAGCGGCCGGCCATCGGCGGGCAAGGGCCAGGGGCCCGGGCCCGCCAGGGGGTTTGGGTCAGCCGGCGGTCGGCGAGGCCGCGCGGGCCAGGGTGCGGGCGTGGCCGAGCTTGTCCTTGGCTTCGGCGTGGCCGGCCTGGCGGCAGGCCTCGAAGCGACCGAGCTGGCGGGCGTCGACGACGTCGGCGCAGACCTTGTTGGCGGCGCGTTCGACGCGGGCGTCGAAGGTGCGCACGTCGGCCGGCCGGGACATGTTGAGGTCGGAGAGCCTCACGGTGGCGGGCTCGGCGCGGGCGATGCCGATGGCGATCAGCGGCATGGCGGCCAGGGCCAGCATGGAGACATTGGCGGTTTTGGCGAGCAGGGCGTTCATCGGTCGATCCTCTTGACTGGGTCGTGTGGCGAACCCGGTGTGTGAATTGGATCTACAGAATGGCCCCGTACTATACACGTTAAGTCTTGGTCATGACGCGGATTTAAAGAAATGAACGGCGTGTAATAAGATTACAGCTTGTTCATGTCCGACTGAATTCAGCGTTCGCTTTTCTATCGGCCGGCCGACCGGGCCGTCCTGACGCTGGCGCGGGGAGGCTACGCCCGCTTCGCCTGCTTAAGTGAAGCCAGCATTTCTCGCCGCAGAATGGCGTTCAGGCGGCCCTGGTATCCCCGCCCCTCCGACTTGAGCCAATCCAAGACGTCGGCGTCCACGCGGGCGGTGATCTGCTGCTTCACGGGCCGGTAGAAACGTCCACGGACGCCGGCGTTCCACGTCTGGTCGGACAGCTCAGGGATGTCGCTGGTGTCGATGGACTCGTCAGGCAGAGCCGCCAGTTCGGCCAGATGCTCGCGCTGCGCGTCGGTCAGCGGCGGCGCCGTTTCCGCGTTGTGGCTATCAAGCTTCGTTTTCATAGCGTCGCCTCTCTCGCGGCGTGGCCCGTCGCGCTGAAATGATGCGGATGATCTCAACCGATCCGCCGTCGGCGTCTGCCTCTGTGACCGTGTGCGCCACCACCAGGATCACGACGCCCTGGACCGCCCCAACGGTCTGCCACCGTTGCTCGCCGCCCTCGATGCGGTCGGGCGCCGAGATATGCAGCGGATCCTGAAAGACCTGCCGGGCTTCCTCGAAGCTCACACCGTCATGCTTGCGCTGATTTGAGAGGTTCTTAGCCTCGTCCCATTCAAATCGGACGCCGGTCATGGCTTCCATATAATTATGATTTTGTAATTACACAAACGGCCGTACGCAATCGGCGCGCGCGCCACCGCAAGTTCTATCTAGCTCAGGGGCCCGCCGGGCCACCTCAGCGCCCGGGCGGTGGCGCGGGGTTCGGGTCGTCGCCGTCGCGCCAGGGGATCACGCCCCAGGTCACCCGGCGCTGGATCTTCCAGGCCCCGCCCTCGCGCACGAACTGGTCGACGTAGCGGCCGGCGAGGGTCGGGATCGGCTTGTTGTCGGGCGACGCGGTGAAGAACAGGTAGCGGGACTCCGCCGTCGCGGTGTCGCCGTTCACCGTGATCAGCGGGCTCGACATCAGGTGATAGCTGGACTTGTTGATATAGCCGGGCGCCGCCTTGCCCAGCTTGTCCTCCAGCATCTTCTGGATCGCCGCCGGCCCCTTGAAGTGGCCGAAGCCGCCGATCCATTCGCCGTCCTTGGCGAACAGCGCGGCGTAGCTCGCATAGTCCTTGGCGTCGAGGAACTTGCCGTACTCGATCAGGACCCGCTGGATTTGAAGTTGGTCCTCGACCCGCTGCAGCCGCGCCTCGATGGAGCCGGGCCTCGGGGCGGCGAAGGCGCCCATGGGCGCCAGCAACGCAAGCACGCAAACCAGGCGTAGGACCGACATGGAATTCCCCCTCCGTTCAGCCAGTCGATGAAGCCCAATTTTTCCGGCGAGCGCCATGGTTTCCAGCGGACGCCGGTCAGCCCGGCTCGGCGTCCCTGGGCGTGAGCAGGAAATGGCCGTGCAGGGCGGCGATGGGCGCGGCGCGGGTCTCCTGCCAGGCCTCGACCTGGACGTTGGCGATGCGTCGCCCGACCTTCTTGATCAGGGCGCGGGCATAGGTGTCCTGCGGTCGCCCCGAGCGCAGGTAGTCGATCGACACGTCGACCGGCCGCGGCTGGCGCTGCTGGGCCTCGATGATGGAGAGCTGCAGCACCGCGGTCATCTCCATGAACGCCCCGATCACCCCGCCGTGCAGCGCCGGCAGGGTCGGATTGCCGATCAGGTGCTCCGCATAGGGCAGGACGGCGGTCATCTCGTCGCCGTGCAGCTCCATGCGCACGCCGAGGAACCGCGCATAGGGGATGCGGCCCAGGATGGCGTCGAGGTCGGACTGGTTCGGGCTCATCTGGGCTTGCGTCCGCGCGGGCGCGGCGGCTCGAGATTGGCGCCCGGACCGCGGCCGGCGTTGGAATCCAGCATGAAGGCGGCCTGGGCGGCGGCGACCGGGTCGTCCGGATCCTCGTCGTAGGCGACACCGCGCAGGAAGGCGACCGAGCGGGTCAGCTTGTAGCAATAGGCGGTGGCGTGGATGTCGAGGCCGGGCCGTGACGGGCGCATGTAGTCGATGCGCAGATCCAGGGTGGCGATCGAGGTCGGCGCGTCCAGCGCCAGGGCGGTGGCCCAGCCGCAGGCGAAGTCCAAGAGGGTGGTCACCACCCCGCCGGCGATGACGCCGGAGTCCGGATCGCCGACCAGTTCGGGCCGGTAGGGGACCTTCAGCACCAGTTGGGGCGTGACGCCGACCACTTGGAGTCCGAGCGCCCTCGCCTGGGGCGAGCGGGCCATCCGTTCGGCGATGGGGCTGGGGATTCGCGCGTCGGTCATCGGCGGACGATAACGCACCCATCCGCCGTTTGGAAAAGAGGAGGCCGACGATGGCCGGCTACAAGGATTGGTTCGGGCTGAAAGCCGCCCCGGCGTTGCGGGCGGCGGCGCTGCTGCTGGCCGTCGGACTGCCCGTCACCGCCGCCGCGCAGGTCAGAGCCGGCGAGAGCGCCGCAAAGCCCTTCAACCAGGTGCAGACCATCTACCCGGGGCCCGGCGGCGTGCCGAGTTTCAAGAACGACACGGTGCTGGGTCTGATGGCGCCGCCCGGCCACTACACGACCCTGGACATCATCGCCTACACCGGCCAGCGGACGGCGGGCGGCGCCTACGGCGGCATCCAGACCGAGGCCTACGGCTGCAGCAACGCCACCGGCGCCTGCCCGGTGGCGGGCCAGCAGGTCGTCGCGGCCTATTCCGCCGCGGCCTTCAATGGCGTCGGCGACACCACCGATGCGTCCACTCTGATGATGACCACGGAGGCCCACACCCCCAAGCACAACGGCATGGATGTGGAGTTCTGGTACACGCCCAATGGCTCGACCGCCTTCACCAAAGGGGCGGCCCTGAGCCCGGGCGGCGCCGGCGGCTTCGTCATCGGCGCCCCGCCCACCGGCGATCTGGGCAAGGGGACCTTGAACGTCCAGGACACCGTGGCGGTGGGGAGCCACCTCCGCTCCACCGGCGCCGCGCCTACCCTGTCGTCCTGCGGCCAGGGCGCCTTCGTGCCGGGGGCGAACTCCAACGACGTCAGGGGCGAGGTCGCCAACGGCGGCGCAGGCGTCTCCTCCTGCCAAGTGACCTTCCACAAGGCCTATGCGAGCCCGCAGACCTGCATGGTGCAGGACTACGCCAACGCCTCGCCCGCGGCCTATGTCTCCGCCCTCAGCCTGACCTCGTTCACGGTGTCGTGGCCCGCGAGCTACTCCGGGGCCTGGTCCTACATCTGCATGGGCTGAGCGCGGCGTCAGGCCAGCAGCGCCCGGGCGTCGGCCCAGAGGCGTTGGACGAAGTCGCCGGCGGGCTGCTCACGGGCGAAGGCGGCGGCCTGGCCGGCCCACATCTGCATGCGCCCGGCGTCGCCCTCGCCCGACGCCGCCTGGCGCAGGGCGGCGGTGAGGCCCCGCTGCACCGGATAGGGCGCCGGCGCGGGGGCGTCCGGCGCGGCGGCCGCGCGGACATAGTCGTTGGCCACGGCCCGTCCGAGCCGGCCGGAAAAGGCCCGTGTCAAGGCGGTCGCCTCCGGCTCCAGCCCGTCCAGCGAGGCGGCCCAGACGGGATTGGTCTTGGCTTCCGGGCAGCGCAGCAGGGCCGAGCCGATCTGCACCGCACTGGCCCCCAGGGCCAGGGCGGCGGCGACGCCGCGCCCGTCGCCGATGCCGCCGGTGGCGACGATCGGCAGCGAGACCCGCTCGGCGATGCGCGGGACCAGGGCGAACAGCCCCACCTGCCGCCGCTCGGCCGCGTCCGCCTCGAAGACTCCGCGATGGCCGCCGGCTTCGGAGCCCTGGGCGACGATCACGTCGGCGCCGGCCGCCTCGGCCTGCACCGCCTCGCCGACGGTGGTCACATTGGCGAACCAGGCCACGCCGCGCGCCTTCAGCTCGCGCACGAACGCGGGCGGATAGAGCCCCATGATCGAGGAGACCACCGCCGGGCCGGCGGCCAGGACCGCCTCGCATTGCGCCTCGAAGTCGGGCGGGGTGGCGTCGCCGGCCCCCGGCGAAACCTCCGGTCCCCAGCGGCCGAGGAAGCCCCGCACCCGCGCCTCGGCCTCGGCCTCGCGCGCCGGCGGCGGGCCGGGGATCCACAGATTGACCTGGAAGGCGCCGTTGGAGGCCTGGCGGACCTCGCCGGCCCAGGCCGCGATCACCTC
>DATCFQ010000117.1:0-3749 GCA_036509495.1 Caulobacteraceae bacterium | reverse complement strand
GGGTTCCGAAGGGCCCAGCACGAAGACGTTCTTGGTCTGGATCCAGAGTTCGTCCATGCCTTCCTTGCCGGCCCCGGAGACCGACTGGTAGGTCGAGACCACCGCCCGCTTGATCTTCGCCGCGTCGTGCAGCGGCTTCAGAGCCACCACCAGCTGCACCGTCGAGCAGTTGGGATTGGCGATGATGTTCTTCTTGCGGAAGCCCGTGATGGCGTCCGGGTTCACTTCCGGCACGATCAAGGGCACGTCCGGGTCCATCCGCCAGGCGGAGGAATTGTCGATCACCACCGGACCGGCCTTGCCGATCTTCGGCGACCACTCCTTGGATACCGCGCCGCCGGCCGACATCAGCACGATGTCGACCTTGGAGAAGTCGAACTGGTCCAGCGCGTGGCACTTGATGATGCGGTCACCGAAAGCGACATCTCGGCCGACGGATTTGCGTGAAGCCACGGCGAAAATCTCGTCCACGGGGAACTTCACTTCCTCGAGGATCGCCAACATCTCACGGCCCACGTTGCCCGTGGCGCCGACGACGGCCACCCGGTAACCCATCGAACTTCTCCTTCGGAAACGGACGGCGGCCTTACCCCCAACCGGGGCATTTCGCAAGCGCAGCACGTTGGTGCGAACTCTAGGCGCGGGCCTCGACGAACTGGGCGTAGGGGATCTTGCGGCCAGCTTCGACATGATAGCCGGACGAGATGCTGAGCTCGGTCTGCTGGGGCCCGAGGTCGATCTCGCCCTCCGGGAACAGCACCAGCATCCGCTCCTTGATGCGGACCAGGATTTCCATCGGCGCCGGCCGGTCGCGGTTCGCCCAGGCCTTCAGCTGGCTGTAGTAGGGCTGGAGGCGCCAGGCATTGGGGAAGGCCGGATCGACGTCGACGATCAGGCGACCTTCGACATTGCTCCAGATCACCAGCTTGGAGCGGTCCGGCCGCCAGTCATCTCCCAGGGCGTCCGAGAGGGTCCAGTAGCACTGGAAACTCCGGCACGCGGCGGGGCTGGAGGCATGGATGGAGCAGCCCTGGCCCTTGGCGAAGTGGTGGCACCAGGATCCGGCGGGCTTTTCCAGCACATTGATGCGCAGGATCTTGCAGCACAGGCTGCAATCGCCGCACGGCTTGGCCATCGGCAGGGCGAAGTCTTGGCCCTCACCTTCTGTGAGTTCGGCGCTCATCGGCCAGCCATATGCCACGGCCGGGCTTTCGATCCCGTAAACTGCGCAGAGCGGTCGCCGGAGACACATCCCGTCGGCCTTTGCACGGGGGCGGCCGTATTATTTCACCACCAAGAACACCAAGAACACCAAGGGGACGCGATGCGCGCAGCGCCATTGATCGCCGACCCACTGAAGGGGCTGGCCGCTCTCAGCGCCAAGCCCTTGGTGCTCTTGGTGCTCTTGGTGGTTGAATCCTTGGGCCGTTGACGCGGCCGCAGCCGCGCCGAGCTTCAGCCCGCCGCCAGAGCCTTCAGCACCGCGTCGGCCATCTGCCCCGTGCTGTCGGAGCCGCCGAGGTCGCGGGTGCGGGCGCCGTTGTCGAGCGCCGTGCGGACGGCGCCGTTCAGGCGCTCGTCCAGGTCGGGGCGGCCCAGCGACCAGCGGAGCGCCATGCCGAAGGACAGGATCGCCGCCAGTGGATTGGCCAGGCCCTGGCCGGCGATATCGGGGGCCGAGCCGTGCACCGGCTCATAGAGGCCGGGCTTGCCGGCATAGGACAGGGCGGCCGACGGCAGCATGCCCAGGGAGCCGGTCAGCATGGCCGCCTCGTCCGACAGCATGTCGCCGAACAGGTTGTCCGCCAGGATCACGTCGAACTGTCTGGGATCCTTGACCAGCTGCATGGCGGCGTTGTCGGCCAGCATGTGTTCGAGCTCGACATCGGCATAGTCTCGCGTGTGCAGCCTGGTCACCACGTCGCGCCAGAGCACGCCGGTCTCCATCACGTTCGCCTTGTCCATGGAGGTGACCTTGTTCCTGCGGCCTCGCGCCATGTCGAAGGCCACCCGAGCCACCCGCTCGATCTCGGCCTCGGTATAGACCTGGGTGTCGACGGCGCGGCGCGAACCATCCGCCAGGGTCTCGATGCCGCGCGGCTCGCCGAAATAGACGCCGCTGGTCAGCTCGCGCACGATCAGGATGTCGAGGCCGGCGACGAATTCGCGCTTCAGGCTGGAGGCGTCGGCGAGGGCCTCGAAGCAGAGGGCCGGGCGCAGATTGGCGAAAGTGTCCATCGCCTTGCGCAGGCGCAAAAGGCCCGCCTCGGGCCGGTCGCCCCGGGCCACGCCGGCCCATTGGGGACCGCCGACCGCGCCCATCAGTACCGCGTCGGAGGCCAGGGCCGTCGCCTCGGTCTCGGCGGTGAGGGGGGTTCCGCTCTCGTCGTAGCTGGCCCCGCCCAGCGCCCGCTCGGAGAGCTCCAGATGGAAGTTGCCGTGCGCGGTCATCCAGGCGGCGACCCGGCGCACCTGTTCGATCACCTCGGGGCCGATCCCGTCCCCGGGCAGCAGCAGTAGCGAAGCCATGCGCTCAGGTCTCCTGGCTGGAGGAGACCTCGTGGCGGCTCATGCGCCGGTCGCTCATGCCGAGCGCCTCCCGGTCGGCGCGCCAGGCGAGGAAATGCGGGGCGGTATGGTGGGCATGGAGGGCGTCGGCGTCGCGCCAGATCTCGAACACGTGGATCAGGCCGGGGTCTTCGAGATCCTGGGCATAGGTGTAGGCGATGCAGCCGTCCTCGGCCCGCGATAGCCGCATCATCTCCCGCATTCGGGGCTGGGAGGCCTCGAACTTGGCGGGGTCGAAGCGGACGGTTCCGGCCAGGATGACGCTCATATTGCCTTCTCCAGCCAGGGCGTGGCGTTCGCGTGGGCGGCCTCAAAGCTGTCGATCGCCGGCGCCTGCAGCAGGGTCTCGCCGATGGAATCCAGGCCCTTGACCAGCTTTTCCTTGCGGCCGGGGTGGATGTCGAAATGGAAGACCTTGCCGGACGGCGAGGTCACCGTCTGGGCATCCAGATCGACGCCGAACAGGTGGTTGCCGCCGCGGGCTTCCTCCATCAAGGCGTGCACATCCTCCGCTGGCAGGCGGACAGGAAGCAGGCCGTTCTCGAAGCAGTTGTTGTAGAAGATGTCGCCGAACGAATGGGCGATGACGCAGCGGACGCCGTAGTCGAGCAGGGCCCAGGGCGCGTGCTCGCGGCTGGAGCCGCAGCCGAAATTGTCGCCGCAGACCAGGATCTTGGTCCCCTGATAGGCCGGCTGGTTCAGCACGAAATCGGGCTTCAGCTTGCCGTCGAAGTCGTAGCGGAAGTCGTAGAACAGGCCCTTGGCAAGGCCCTTGCGCTCGACCGTCTTGAGGAACTGCTTGGGGATCAGCTGGTCGGTGTCGAGATTGGCGATCGGCAGCGGCGCCGCGCGGCCCTCGATCTTTTCGAAGGGCTGCATCAGATGTTGCTCCCGCCGCCGCGCAACAGCCCGTCGATACTCAGATCCTCGTCGATCAACGGCCAGTGGATTCCCAGCCCAGCCGCGGAAGGCTCCCACACACGGCGCGCCTCAGGATCGGCCTTGGCCAGACGAGGGAACCACGCGAGCGGCGCGGAGATGGTGCGCCCGTCACGCAAGGCGACCTCCAACCGATCGCTTGAAATCGCGACGTTATCGATGGCCTCCATCAGACGAACTCCCGCACGTCGGCGATGTGGCCCTTGATGGCGGCGGCGGCGGCCATGGCCGGGCTCATCAGG
>DATCFQ010000116.1:0-3458 GCA_036509495.1 Caulobacteraceae bacterium | reverse complement strand
AAACCATCTTGGCGACGGTCTCTGTAGACCGCCAGACCGTACATATGGATGCAAGCCGATCCGATCAGCACTCAACCACCGACCTTGCAGGCAGGGGGGCCGTCCACATATGGATCCCGGCCTTCGCCGGGATGAGCGGGGTTTGAAGAAGCGGTCGGCCGTTCGGCCGGGCCGCTATCCCACGGTCTGCAGCCGCTGGAGGGCGGCTTCGAGTTTGGCTTTGGCGGCCTCGGCCTCCGCGAGGCGCTCACGGTTCTCTTCGACCACCTCTTCGGGCGCGCGGGCGACGAAGTCGGGGTTGCCCAGCTTCTTGGCGGTGCGGTCGATGTCGGAGGCCAGCGCGCCGATCTCCTTGCCGAGGCGGACGCGCTCGGCGGCCAGGTCGACGAAGTCGGAGACTTGCAGAGCGTAGGTCGCGCCACCGACCACGAAGGGCGCGGCGCCCTTGCCGGGGGCGTCGGCCGCCTCGACGCCTGACAATCGGGCCAGGGTCCTGGCCAGCTCGCCATAGCGGGCGAGGCGCTGGCGGGTGGTCTCGTCGGCGGCGCTGACGGTCATCGGCAGACGCGCGCCCGGCGGCACATTCATCTCCGAGCGGATCGAGCGCACCTCGCTGACCAGTTCGATCAGCCAGTCCATCTCGGCCCCCGCCTCGGCGTCGATATAGGCGTCCGGCGGCTGCGGCCACCGGGCGGTCATCAGCATCGGTTCGCGCGGCGCGCCGAAGTCGGCCAGCTGGACCCACAGCTCCTCGGTGATGAACGGGCAGATCGGGTGCAGCAGCTTCAGGGCCACGTCCAGCACCCAGGCCGCGGTCGCCCGTGTCTCGGCCTTGGCGGCCTCATCGGCGCCGTTCAGCACCGGCTTGGCCAGCTCCAGGTACCAGTCGCAGAACACGTTGCGGACGAAGCGGTAGACGGCCGCCGCGGCGTCGTCGAAGCCGCAGGCCTCCAGCGCCTGGGTCGCCTCGCGCGCGGTCCTGGCCGCCTCGCCGCGGATCCAGCGGTTCAGCGTCAGCTGCACGGCCCCAGGATCGAAGCCCTCGGCCCGGCGGCACTCGTTCAGCTGGCAGAAGCGCGCGGCGTTCCACAGCTTGGTGCCGAAGTTGCGGTAGCCTTCCACCCGCTGCTGCGACAGGGCGATGTTGCGCCCCTGCCCCGACATGGCGGTCAGGGTGAAGCGCAGGGCGTCGGCGCCCAGCTCTTCGACCATCTCCAAGGGATCGACGACATTGCCCTTGGACTTGGACATCTTCTTTCCGCGCTCGTCGCGGACCAGGGCGTTGATGAACACCCGGCGGAACGGGACCTCGTCCATGAAGTGCAGGCCCATCATCATCATCCGGGCCACCCAGAAGAAGATGATGTCGAAGCCGGTGACCAGGATCGAGGTCGGATAGAACCGCTTCAGGTCGGCGGTCTCGCCCGGCCAGCCGAGGGTCGAGAACGGCCACAGCGCCGAGGAGAACCAGGTGTCGAGCACGTCCTCGTCCTGGCGGAGCGCGACGCCCCCGGCGGCTTGCCGGGCGGCCTCTTCGGTCTCTTCGACGAAGATCTCGCCGTCCGGCCCGTACCAGGCCGGGATGCGGTGGCCCCACCAGAGCTGGCGCGAGATGCACCAGGGCTCGATGTTCCGCAGCCACTCGAAATAGGTCTTTTCCCAGTTCTTCGGGATGAAGACCGTGTCGCCCTGCTCCACCGCCTTGATCGCCGGCTGGGCCAGGGTCTTGGCGTCGACGTACCACTGGTCGGTCAGGAAGGGTTCGACCACCACGCCCGAGCGGTCGCCGTGCGGCACGACGTGGCGGGTCTTCTCGATCCCGCGCAGCAGTTCCAGGCGCTCGATTTCGGCGACGATGGCGGCGCGGGCCTGGAAGCGATCGACGCCGCCGAGGCCCAGCGGCGTCACTTCCGCAGCGGCCTCGCGCTCGTAGGCGCCGTCGCCGTCGCGCCGCCAGTGCTCGGGCCGCGCCAGGATCCGGGCCCGGTCGTCCAGGATGTTGATCAGCGCCAGACCATGCCGCTGGCCGACCTTGAAGTCGTTGAAGTCGTGCGCCGGGGTGATCTTCACCGCGCCGGAACCCTTCTCCGGATCGGCGTAGTCGTCGGCGATGATCGGGATCCGGCGGCCGGTGATCGGATGGGCGACCAGCTTGCCGACCAGGGCCTTGTAGCGCTCGTCGCCCGGATGCACGGCCACCGCCGTGTCGCCGAGCATGGTCTCGGGCCGGGTGGTGGCGACCACGATCTCGCCGATCCCGTTCACGGGGCCATCCGCCAGCGGATAGGCCAGGTTCCAGAAATGGCCGTCGACCTCACGCTGCTCGACCTCGAGGTCGGAGATGGCGGTCTGCAGCTCGGGGTCCCAGTTCACCAGCCGCTTGTCGCGGTAGATCAGCCCCTGCTTGTGCAGGGTGACGAACACCTTGCGCACGGCCGCCGACAGACCCTCGTCGAGGGTGAAGCGCTCGTGGCTCCAGTCGCAGGAGGCGCCCAGCCGGCGAAGCTGGCGGACGATGGTTCCGCCCGACTGCGCCTTCCAGGCCCAGACCTTCTCGACGAAGGCTTCGCGGCCGAGTTCGCGGCGGCCCACATTGCCCTGCTCGGCCAGCTGGCGCTCGACCACCATCTGGGTGGCGATGCCGGCATGATCGGTGCCGGGCAGCCACAGCGCGGCCTTGCCCCGCATGCGCTCGAAGCGGATCAGCACGTCCTGCAGGGTGTTGTTCAGCGCATGGCCGACGTGCAGCGAGCCGGTGACGTTCGGCGGCGGGATGACGATGCAGAACGGCTCCGCGGCCGGGTCATCGATGGGCGCGAATCCGCCGGAGCTTTCCCAGCGCTGATAGATCCGCGGCTCGGCGGTCTTGGGATCGAAAGTCTTGTCCAACATGAGGCTATGCCCTCTCCCACAGGAGCAGGGCGCCTGCAAAGCCCCTGATGTGGATCAGGAGCGCCGGATGACGATCAGCGGCCGCGCGTACGGGCGATTCGCTCGACTTCTTCGTCGACGCGGGCCTGGACGATGGCGGGCAGGTGCTCGTCGAGCCAGGCCTTGAGCAGGGGCCGCAGCAGTTCGCGCACCACGTCCTCCAGGCTGCGGCCATCGGCCGGCATGGACATCGACTGGGCCAGGCGCCCGAACGACGAGGCGGCGCTGTCGGCGGCGTGCGCCGCGACCAGGGGCTCGTCATCGACAGGCGCGCGCCAGGCCGGCGCCGGCGCGGCCGGCGCGGGCGGCGCAGCGCGAGGTTCCTCGCGGGGGTAGACGTCGATGTCGCCGTGGGTCTCTTGCGGCTCGCGCACCTTGTCGGTGAGTTCGAGCACGTCGTCGTCCTCGGCCACGGCGGGAGCGGGAGCCGGCTCGGGGTCAGGCTCGGGCTCCGGTTCGGGCGCGAAGGCGATCGGCGCCGGCTCCGGTTCGTGCGCCGGCTCGGGCGCTGCGTGCGCCTCGGGCTC
>DATCFQ010000115.1:0-2220 GCA_036509495.1 Caulobacteraceae bacterium | reverse complement strand
TTGGGCTTGTAGTTCACGAAGGTCGTGTTCTTCACGTCGTGGCGGTAATCATAGAACTCGTAGCCGCGGATCGGGAAATCCGGGTCGTCGGGCTTCGGCAGGCTGCGGCCATAGGCCACTTCCTCCGGCGTTCTGGGATTTCCGATATTGTCGCTCTCGCCCACGAACAGCGAGTCCTCGACCCGCGAGGTGAAGGGCGCGGTCCCGGCGGCGCCGGCCGCATGGGTGAAGCCGATGGCGTTGTCGGCGAGCTTCAGGTTCCGGTACAGGTGGTCTTCACCACGGCCCCACAGAGCGCCATTGCGGTTCTTGTAGCCGGTGAAATTGTCGATGACCGACACCACCAGCGGGCTTTTGGTGTCGGTGGGGTCGGCATGTCCCATATGGCCGGCGCCGCCGACGTTGAACGTGCCTGTGGGCGAAGGGCCGCGGTCCAGCATCAGTCCGTCGAAATTGGAGTGGGCGGTATTGCCGCTGAACTCCCGTATCTTGGTCCGGCGTGGCCAGATCCTGTCGCTGCCCGCCTTGCCCAGGAACGCGCCCGTCGGATGTTCGGGCAGGGCGAACCAGAAGCCGATCTCCTCGGACCCGGCGGCGACGTTGTCGCGGTAGGTGTTGTCCGGATTGGTGATCCAGAAGCTCGACGCCGTGTTGTCGGACGGGATCAGGATATCCTTGGCGCTCTGGCCTGCATTGGACTGATGCGCCAGGGCAAGGTTGGTCGGAACGCAGGGTTTGCCGTCGGGATGGCACTTGGTCTGCATGGCCAGGTTGTGGATGAACCGGTTGCCGTGCTCCACGGCGTCTTCCATGAAGAAGCAGTGACCCACGGTGTTGTAGGTCACGTTGTTCTTGATCAGCACGTCGTTGGTGCCGTGGATCGTGACGCAGCGGCTGTAGGTGTCGTGGATCGAGGAGTTCTCGATATATTGCCCATCGGCATCGCCCAGGATGTGCCAGTGGATCGGATAGCGGGCCAGGTGCATGTTCTGGCCCATGCGGGCCAGTTCGACGCCTGAGACGTACATCTTGGACCCGGCCATCGCCATGATGTGCCCGCCGAAGTAGGACTTCTCCGCGTCCTTCGAGGCGTGGATCAGGATGTTGCGGGTGAGCAGGCCCACTTCGCCGCGCTCGTCGACGCCATCGGTGATCCGGCCGAAGTGCATGTATTTCAGGGGATGATCGAGGGTGATCGTGGCGCCGGTGACGGCGGCGATGGTCCGCTCTTCCGCCTGGGTGGGATCGAAGTCGGTCGAGGCCAGGGCGATCACGTCGCCCTTGCGCCAGCCTGAGGCGTTCAGGACCTCGATCCGGTCGGCGCCGGCCTTGGCCGTCGCGGCCAGCTTGGTCCAGGCGTTCTGGCGGTCGCCGTGCAGGCTCAGGGTGCCTCGCAGGAGCATGATCCCGCGGTCGCCCATGGTGTTGATGTCTTCACCCGGGACGTTGTCGGTCAGGGTGATCGTGGCCTTGTGCAGATGCGGATGGGCCTCGCTGCCGATGTCCAGCTCGCCGCCCGGCAGATAGACCCAGTCGGTCTTCAGCTCGAGATCGCGCTGGTCCGAAAAGCTGAGCTTGCCGTTGATGGTCAGGCTGCGCAGCGTCGGCGGGCTGATGTCGAGGACGATGTCCTTGTCCCGCCCGATGGTCACCGCGTCGCCTTCGCCCGGAACCTTCCCGCCCGGCCATGAGGCCGGATCCGACCAGCGGGACGCGTGGGCCGCCGAAGCCGGCGCGGCCTGCGCCGGCATGGCCATGTTCATGTGGTCATGGGCTTCCTGAGCGCCGGCTTCAGCCCCCATCCCGAGCAACAGCGAGACGGGAACAAGCAAGGCGAGACGGAACAGGCGAGATTGCGTGCGCATGACGTGACCCCCCGGGACCGCAGGGTCCCTTACTTTCTTTTCTGGATATGTTTGCAGCGGACGGGCCGATTTGCCAAGCCGCTAGCAGGCGTCAACTGCGGCTCCTGGCGCTCGCCCGACCGGCGCGGACGGCAAGCGCATTCCTTCATGGGCTGGGGGCTGGGCGTTCGAGACGCAAACCGGCATCCGGGAGCGCCATCGGCGCGGCCGCGACTGGCCCCGCCGGAGCGACGCCCTGCGCTACGCCGGGCTGCAGCCCAACCTGCCGACCCCGACGCGCGCCTGGCCGGGCTGACGGGCGTCGTACGGCGCGTCCGGCGCATGACGTCCGTCGACGAGCTGATCTACCGGCAGG
>DATCFQ010000114.1:0-3271 GCA_036509495.1 Caulobacteraceae bacterium | reverse complement strand
CCGGAAAAAGGTCATTTCTGGGCATTCGCCGAAACGCCGCCTGTGCCTTCCGGGGCACAGCGAGCAACGTTCTCCCGGTGCGACGGTGCGGACCGTTGCGCCGCCAGGTCGGCTCGCCGATAAACCCTGCGACATGAGCTTGCAGCCCCGCCTTGCGGAGCTGCGGGGCAAGGGGTCCCGCGGGCCTCGAGGACGGCGACGTCCTCGCGGGAAGACTGAGGCGACAAGGCGATCCCGAGGGGTCGCCTTTTTGCCGTCCGGCGTCCAGACTGGGCTTCCCGCCCGGTGGAGGCAGGCTCCGATGATCCAGAAGCTCTGGCGCCCTTTTGCCGTACGGCCGCGTCTGACCGCCGCCTTGCTGGTCGGCGCTCTGGTCGCCGTAATCCTCGTCTATGCGCCTGTACATCTGCTCTGGAGCACGCGGGCGGTGCTGGCCTGGGACGCGGCGCTGGCCGTGTTCATCGGCTCGACCCTGAAGATGATGTGCGACTGCGACGACAACCGCATCCGCGGCCGCGCCGCCGGCCAGGACGAGGGCCAGCACTTCATCCTGATCCTGGCGGTGTTCGCCGCCTTCATCAGCATCCTGGCCATCGCCGCGGAGCTGTCCATCGCCAAGGGCGAGCACGGCGTGGCCAAGGGCCTGCGGGTCGCGCTGGCTTTCGTGACGGTGCTGGCGTCCTGGGGCTTCGTGCAGATGATCTTCGCCCTGCATTACGCCCACGAGTTCTATGGCGAGGCCGAGGAAGGCGAGGGCCATCGGCGCGGCCTGCTCTTCCCGGGCGACGACACGCCGGACTACTGGGATTTCCTGCACTTCGGCGCGGTGATCGGCGTCGCGGCCCAGACCGCAGACGTGGCTTTCGCCTCCAAGGCCATGCGGCGCACCGGCACCATGCATTGCCTGGTGGCCTTCATCTTCAACACGGTGGTGCTGGCCCTGACCATCAACCTGCTGGCCGGACTGTTCTAGTTCCGCTCCTCCCCGCCAAAGCGGGGATCAGTCGTCGCGGTGGACGCGCTCGCGCCGCTCGTGACGCTCCTGGGATTCCAGGCTGAGCGTGGCGATCGGCCGGGCCGCCAGGCGCTGTAGCCCGATCGGTTCACCCGTCTCCTCGCAGTAGCCATAAATCCCGTCCTCGATTCGGCGCAGGGCCTCGTCGATCTTGGCGATCAGTTTGCGCTGCCGGTCACGGGTGCGAAGCTCCAGGGCCTTGTCGGTTTCCGAGGAGGCTCGGTCGGCAAGGTCAGGATGATTTTCCGTGTCTGTCTGGAGATGGGAGAGCGTCTCGCGCGATTCGCGCAGGATCTCTTCCTTCCAGTCCAGCAGCTTTTGCTTGAAGTATTCGAGCTGACGCTCGTTCATGAAAGGCTCGTCCTCCGAAGGACGATAGACCCTTTCGTCAACTCGTACCGTGGCCGCCTGCATGAGGCCCTCGACACACCACGCCCGCCCCCCATGGCGAGCCGGGCCGCTTATAGCAGAACGGTTTCAGGGTTCAACAAAGGCAAAGCAGCGCAAGTTGTCGCGGGGGCAATGCCCGGGTTTATCTCGCAACTGCGAAGAAATCGGGCCGTCTCAGGCTGCCTCGAGCGCGACCTCGAGCTTGGCCAGTTCGACGGCCGCCCGCGCCTCGATCTGGTCGAGCAGGGCCTCCAGAGGGGGTTCGCTGGTGGCGTCGCGCTGTTCGCGGATGGCGGTGGTCAGGCGCCGCAGCCCGAGTTCGTCGATGTCGCCGTCGAGCAGGGCGAGCTTCAGCCCCTCGAGCGCGTCGAGCAGCCGGCCGGCGCGGCCGATCGCCCGCCGCCGGCGTCCCATCGGGCCGTCCACCTCCTGCAGCGCGATCAGGGCGTCGAGCGAGCCGAGCGCCGAGACGCCCAGGGCGACCGCGCCCTCGGCCGCTTCCGAGCCGCCGGCCGGATCGGCGAGGGCGAATCCGGATCCAGCGACGCGCCGCGGCGCCGGAGCGGCGGCGGAGAGACGGCTGGGACCAATGATCTTCATCGCGGTAATGGGCGGCTCGACTGTCGAGCCAAGTCTGCGAGCGCGGCCTTGCGGTATGGTTAATGCCCGGCAGAACTTGCCCCGCGCCCGGCGCGGCTGGCTCTCCAGAGCGCTAAGGCTATGAAATAACAGGGAATATATGGCTCCGTCGGCTGGCACGAAGGTCGCAAGGCGGGTGCGCCGCGCCTCGCGGCGAGTCCTTGCGGGTTTAGCATGCGTCTTTCCGCGTCCTGGTTGGCGGCCATCCTGGCCTGCCTCTGCGCTTTCGCCGCGGCGGCGCCCGCCGCCGCCCAGTCGCGGATCAAGGACATCGTCGAGTTCGAGGGCGTGCGCGACAACATGCTGGTCGGCTACGGTCTCGTGGTCGGCCTGAACGGCACCGGCGACTCCCTGCAGAACGCCGCCTTCACCAAGCAGAGCCTTTCGGCCATGCTCGAGCGGCTGGGCGTCAGCGTCCGCGACGCGGCCCTGACCCTGAACACCAAGAACGTGGCGGCGGTGATGGTCACCGCCCGCCTGCCGGCCTTTTCCGCCTCCGGTTCGGAGATCGACGCCACGGTGTCGGCCATGGGCGACGCCAAGAGCCTGCTCGGCGGCACGCTGCTGGTCACGCCGCTCTTGGGCGCCGACGGCCAGGCCTATGCGGTGGCCCAGGGCACGGTGCAGACCGGCGCGGTTTCGGCCCAGGGCGCTTCGGGAAGCTCGGTGATCCGCGGGGTGCCGACCGCCGGCCGCATCGCCGCCGGGGCGATCGTCGAGCGCGAGATCGGCTTCCAGCTGTCCAGCATGACCCAGCTCAGGATGACCCTGCGCAATCCGGACTTCACCACCGCCCGCCGGATCGCCGACGTGGTCAACGAACGCTACCCCGGCGCCGCCTCGGCCGAGAACCCCACCATCGTCACCCTGCGCGCGCCCGCAGGGCGGGGCATGGTCGGCTTCGTCACCGAGATCGAGCAGTTCGATGTCGAGCCCGACGCCCCGGCCAAGGTGGTGATCGACGAGGTCTCCGGCGTCATCGTCATGGGCGACAACGTGAGGATATCGACCGTCGCCATCGCTCAGGGGAACCTGACCATCTCGGTGCAGGAGACGCCGCAGGTCAGCCAGCCCGCGCCCTTCAGCCAGGGCAAGACCACCACCGTGAGCCAATCGGCCGTCTCGGTGAACGAGGAGAAGGGGCACGGCCTGGTCATGGTGCCATCCGGCGCCTCTCTGGCCTCGCTGGTCGCCGGCCTGAACGCGCTCGGCGTCACCCCACGCGAC
>DATCFQ010000113.1:0-4924 GCA_036509495.1 Caulobacteraceae bacterium | reverse complement strand
GACAGCCAGGTGCACTTCCGCGAGCCCGGCATGGAGTGGAAAGAGGATCTGGAGACCGGCTCGCGCGGGGCGGTGCTGGGCGGCGTCACCTCGGTGTTCGAGATGCCCAACACCCGCCCGCCGACCACCGATGCGGCCAGGTTCGAGGACAAGCTGGCCCGCGCCCGGGGCCGCATGCACTGCGACCACGCCTTCTACGTCGGCGCCACCCATGAGAACGCGACGGAGCTCGGCGAATTGGAGCGTCTGCCCGGATGCTGCGGGGTCAAGGTGTTCATGGGCGCCTCGACCGGCGACCTCTTGATCGCGGACGACGCGGGCATCGAGGCGGTGCTGCGCGCGATCCATCGGCGCGCGGCGTTCCATTCGGAGGACGAGGCGCGGCTGGCCGAACGCCGGCCGCTGGCGCGGGAAGGCGACTGGACCAGCCACCCGGAGGTCCGCGACGTCGAGGCCGCGGTCCGCTCCACCAGGCGGCTGCTGGGCATGGCCACGCGGCTCGGCAAACGGGTGCACGTCCTGCACGTGACCACCGCCGAGGAGGTCGAGCTGATCGCCGCCCACCGGGCCGTGGCGACCATGGAGGCCAATCCCCAGCATCTCACCTTCGCGGCGCCGGAGATCTATGAGCGGCTGAAGGGCTACGCCCAGATGAACCCGCCGATCCGCGACGCCCGTCACCGCGAGGGCCTGTGGCGCGGGATCGCCCAGGGCGTCGTCGACGTGCTGGGCACCGACCATGCCCCCCACACCCGCGAAGAGAAGGAACAGCCCTATCCGGCCTCGCCGTCCGGCATGCCGGGCGTGCAGACCCTGGTCCCGGTGATGCTGACCCACGTGGCCGAAGGCCGGCTGACGCTGGAGCGCTTCGTGGACCTGACCGCCCACGGCCCGCAACGAGTGTTCGGGGTGGCGGAAAAGGGCCGCCTGGCGGTGGGCTACGACGCCGACTTCACCGTGGTCGATCTTAAGGCGCGGCGGACGATCAGCAATGCCGACATGGCCAACCGTTCCGGCTGGACGCCGTTCGACGGCTTCGAGGCCAAGGGCTGGCCGATGGCGACCATCATCCGCGGCTCGGTGGTGATGCGCGACGGCGAGGTGATCGCCCCGGGCCAAGGCCAGCCGATCCGGTTCCTGGAAGCCCTGCCGCCCGGGCAATGAAAAACCCCGCCGGACGCTCGCCCGGTTCTACTTCGACAGCGTGCAGGTGAGGCCGGTCGCCTTGGCGGCGGCGCAGGTCTGCACGGACTTCGCGGTGTCGGTCTTGGCGGGGTAACGGATCACCACCCCCGGACCGCCCGCACAGGCGGCTTCGACATAGTCGTCGCCGTCCGCGGTGGTGCCGACGTCGCGGGCGCTGGTCACCTGGCAGCTCTTGCCGTTCTGCGAGACGTCCGAACTCAGCTTGGCGTAGGTCGCCTCCATCGGGCTGAGCACGCACTTCAGGGCGATGCCGGCGGCGCGGACGCAGTTGATGTAGGCCCCTGTCTGCCCCTTATCGACCGGCAGCAGCGAGATGTAGCTCTCCGGATGGCCCGTGCAGGACAGCTCGACGACCTCGCGGCCGGTCTTGGAGTCGACGCCGAACTGGTGATAGCCCGACACCGGACAGTTGAAGCCGATGGCCTTGGCCGCTTCGGTGTAGGTGGTGTCTTCGCTGGTCTGGACCGCCGCAGCGCTGGTCAGCTCGCAACCCAGGCCCATGCCGGCCGCGCGGCCGCAATCGAGGGCGCGGACATAGTGGTTGTCCTGGTCGGTCTCCAGCACATAGCCGGACTTCTCGTCCGAACAGGCCAATTCAAAGAAGCTGTGGTTGGCGGGCGTCCTGCCCATGAAGCGCCCGTCGGTGACCTGGCAGGGGCGGCCCGATGCCTGGCCCATCGCGGTGAGCTGCGCCAGGTACTTGTCCTTGGGCAGGTACTGGCACTCGCCGGCCTTCATATCGATGCAGTTGACCGCGTTCGGCTTTGGCGTTCCGCCGCGGGGGACCTGCAGCACGAAGTCGTTCGAGTCGGTGCAGGCAATCTCATACTGGTCCATCTTGTTGTCGGCCGAGGTGCCTCTCCACCGGCCATCGGCGATCTGGCAGGTGGTCCCGGTCTGAGCCACCGTGGCCGCCAGGCCCTTGGCCGGATCGGCGTTCTGGGGCAGGCGGCAGTAGATCTGGCCCTTGTCCGCCTCGCCCGCCTTGGGCTTGCGCTCGCTGAGCGCCAGGCAGTCGAACGCGGTCGGCGCCCCGCCTTCCGGGGCGAAGATCATCCAGCCAAGGCCCTGCTGGCAGACCAGCTCGTAGATCTTGGTGCTGGTCGCCTTGCCGCCTTCGTTGCTCTTGCCGACCATGAAATTCGCGTCGGTGGGGGTGCAATTGATCCCCACCTGCTGGATCAGCGGCGGCGCATCCATCATGGCCTGGGCGTGGCTCTTGGCGTCGCCTTGGCCGGGTAGCTTCTTGTCCTTGTCCGCCGCGTATGCGCCGGCGGGCGTGAGCGCGGCCGCGAGCACGGCCGCCATGAGCCCGAGGGCCAAAAATCGCATGGTCTCTCTCTCCTGGGAGAATTCCTCCCGTGCGGCTTAGCTCGGGGCATTCCTGGGGGTCAAGCGTGGCGGCGCCGCCGGCTCCCCGGACTCGCGCCGTCCGAGCGCCGAGGAAGCCGGTCTTTTGGAGGGGTTGTCACGGAACTGTCGCACGACCCGGGCAGATCAGCGGCCGGGGCGGTGACGCAGAGGAGCCGGAGATGAAATTGGGCCGTATAGCGACGATCGGCGCGGCCATGGCGGTCGTCGCAGCCCTGCTCGGCGCCTGTGGCAAGAGTTCGGGTCCCGCCCCTGACGGCGGCGCGCCTGGCGGGCCGTCCGCAGGCGGAGGACTGGCCGGCGCCGGCGCCACCTTCCCGGCTCCGATCTACGCCAAATGGGCCCAGACCTATCGACAGCAGGCCGGGATCAGCCTGAACTACCAGGCCATCGGCTCCGGCGGCGGCATCAAGCAGATCGAGGCCAAGACCGTCGACTTCGGCGCCTCCGACAAGCCGCTGACGCCGGAGGAGCTGGACAAGGCGGGTCTCTCCCAGTTCCCCACCGTCATGGGCGGCGTGACGCCGATCATGAACCTGCAGGGCGTGGCGCCCGGCCAGATGCACCTGACCGGCCAGGTGCTCGCCGCGATCTTCACCGGCGACATCGCCAGGTGGAGCGATCCGCGGATCGTCAGCCTCAATCCGGGGGTCAATCTGCCCAATCTTCCGATCACGGTGGTTCACCGGTCGGATGGCTCGGGCACCACCTTCCTGTTCACGTCCTATCTCTCGATGGTCAGCCCGCAGTTCAAGCAGAAGGTCGGGGCCAGCGACTCGGCGCCCTGGCCCATCGGGCTCGGCGGCAAGGGCAACGACGGCGTCGCCGCCTTCGTGAAGCAGACCCTCGGCTCGATCGGCTACGTCGAATATGCCTATGCGGCTCAGAGCAGCCTGACCTACGCCGACCTGCAGTCGCACGACGGGGCCTATGTCGCGCCGACCGCCCAGGCCTTCGCGGCGGCGGCTCAGGGCGCGGACTGGGCGAGCGCCAAGGGCGACTATCTGCTGCTGCTCGACCAGCCGGGAGCCAACGCCTGGCCGATCACCGGCGCCACCTTCATCCTGGTCGACAGGAAGCCGTCCGATGCGGCCAAGGCCAAGGCGGTGCTGACCTTCTTCGATTGGGCCTACAAGAACGGCGACGCGGCCGCCGCGTCGCTGAACTACGTCGCCCTACCGGCGGCGGTGAAGGACCTGGTCCGCAAGCAATGGGCCGCGATCACCGGCCCGGGCGGCAAGCCGGTCTATGCACCCTGACCCGTCAGCCATGGACGCGCGCCGATCGGCGCCCTATTGGGCCCGCCCCATCCGAGAAGGTCGGCACAGCCTTGGCCAAGGACGTGAGTTCAGATCTGGTGATCGCGCCCGAGGCGGCAGCCGACGCCGCCGAGGCGCTGGCGCTCGTCGACCGGGCGTTCGGCCCCGGCCGCTACGCCAAGTCGGCCGAGCGGCTGAGAGAGGGCAATCACCACCTGCCGGAGCTGTCGTTCGTCGCCCGTGAGGACGGCGCCGTGGTCGGCACGGTGCGGCTGTGGCCCGTGCGGGTCGGCGGCGCGCCCGCTCTGCTGCTCGGGCCGATCGCGGTGGACCCGGCCGCGCGGCGGCGCGGGCTGGGCGCGGCGCTGGCGGCGCGGGCCTGCGAGGCCGCCGCCGAGCAGGGTCATGCCCGTGTCGTGCTGGCGGGGGACCTGAGCTTCTTCGAACGCATCGGCTTTGAGGCGCCCGCGCCCGGACGCATCCGCTTGCCGGGGCCGGCCGATCCCCGGCGCATCCTGATCCGCGCCCTGACCGCCGGGGCCTGGGACGAGGTCGAGGGCGAGGTGACGCTTCCCTGAACCGTCCTGGCCGCCTACCTCTGGGTCATGGCGACCCCTTCCGCGGACTCCAGCCTGGCGCGATTGTTCGAGGCGGTCGGCGCGGCCGCCGCCTCTGACCGCGGCCCCGCGCCGGTGCACCTGTGGAACCCCGCCGCCTGCGGCGACATCGATATCCGCATCGGCCGTGACGGCGCCTGGTTCTACCAGGGCTCTCCGATCGGCCGCCCGGGGCTGGTGCGGCTGTTCTCCACTGTGCTGAGGCGCGACGAGGACGGCTTCTGGCTGGTGACTCCGGTCGAGAAGCTGCGCATCGCGGTCGAGGACGCGCCGTTCGTCGCCATCGGCGTGGAGCGTGAAGGCGAGGTGGTGCGCTTCGCCACCAATGTCGGCGACCTGGTCGAGGCCGGGCCCCTGCACCCCATCCGCGTCGAGGCGGGCGAGAACGGCGCGCCCAGGCCCTATGTCCGGGTGCGCGGGGGGCTGGACGCCCTGATCGGACGCCCGGCCTTCTACGACCTGGTCGCCATG
>DATCFQ010000112.1:0-4849 GCA_036509495.1 Caulobacteraceae bacterium | reverse complement strand
CCCGCCGGTCGGCCGCCCAGATCTTCACCGTCAGGCCGCCGGGAGCGCTGGCCGGCAGGGTGGTGACCTTGGGCCGCTTCAGGCCGGCGGCGGCCAGCCAGCGGGCCATCTCCTCGTCGGGAAATCCCAGCCGGCGGTGCTGGTGCGCCTCGCGCAGGTACTCCAGGGCGTGGGGGGCGAAGTCGATGACCAGCAGCCTGCCCCCCGGCGAGACCAGCCGCGCCGCCTCGGCCACGGCGGTGGCGGGGTCGGACAGGTAGTGCAGCACCTGGTGCACGACCACGAGGTCGGCCGAGCGGTCCTGCAGGCCGGTCGAGAAGATGTCGCCATGTCTCAGCTCGCAGTGCTGCAGCCCGGCCTCCGCCACGCGCATGCGGGCGATGTTCAGCATCTGGTGCGACAGATCCAGCCCGAGCGCGAATTTGGCCCGGCCGGCCAGCAAGGTCAGCATGCGCCCCGCGCCGGCTCCGAGATCGATCAGGCAGCCGATCGAGCTCTCCGGCGCCGCCTCCAGGATCGCCGCCTCCACGTCCGCCTCGGAGACGTAGAGCGAGCGGAGCTGATCCCACAGCGGCGCGTTGCGCTCGAAATAGGCCTGGGCTTTCGCGCCCCGATCCGCCCGAACGGCGGTCAATTGGTCTCGATCTCGCGTCAATGCGGCGTCATGCCCGTCGACGATGGACAGGACCCGATCGAGTATGGCCCGGCGGCCCGAATCGGCGGTCAGGCGGTAGAAGGCCCAGCCGCCGTCGGGGAACCGCTCGACCAGGCCGCTGGCGGTGAGAAGGCGCAGATGACGGGAGACGCGCGGTTGGCTTTGGTCCATGATCTGGCACAGTTCCATGACCGCGAGTTCTTCCCGGGCCAAGAGTGCGACGATCCGCAGCCGCGAGGGCTCGCCGGCGGCGCGCAGGACCTCGACCCCCTCCTTCAGACCGATCGACATAAAGGCATACGGATGTCTTTATGTGACACTGTCAAGTTGAGCGCATGAGCGGCATGGGTCGCTTCTCCCACCTCGGATTTTGCCTGCTGGGCGCTCTGCTCGGGCCCCTGGCGCTGGCCGGTCCGGCCGCCGCCGCCACAACGCGGATCGGCCCCGTGGACAGGGCGCAGATCCAGGCCGGCCCCATCGAGGACCCGATGGAGCCGATAAACCGCCGGCTGTTCCACGTCGATGTCTGGATCAACAATGTGCTGGCCGGCAAGGGGCGGATCATCTTCACCGCCCGGTGGATTCCCGCGCCCGTGCGCGAGGGCCTCTATAACGCCTTCGACAATCTGGACGAACCCGACACCCTGGCCAACGACGTGCTCCAGGCCAAGCCCAGGCGAGGGATGGTGACGGCGGCGCGATTCGCGGTCAATTCGACCATCGGCGGGCTCGGCGTCTTCGACGTGGCCAGCAAGATGGGGCTGAAGCGCACCCGCGAGGACTTCGGCCAGACCCTGGCCATGTGGGGCATCACCGCCGGGCCCTATGTGTTCATCCCGATCACCGGGCCCACCACCGCACGAGACGGCGCGGCCGGCTTCGTCGACAACCTGTTCCTGCCCGGCCACTGGTTCCCGATGACCGCCTGGGAGCGGCGCGGGCTGAAGGTGCTGAACGTGGTGGTGCAGCCCTCGACCATCGGCATCCGTCAGGTGGCCCGCGGCGCGGCCGAAGCGGGCGACACCCAGGACGAGTACGCCACCCTGCGCCAGCTCTACTACGACCAGCGCGCCGACCAGATCGCCGACCGGCCAAACCTCGCCGACGACCCGGTGGCCTCCTTCCCGGAGAACAAGAAGAAGCCCAAGCCGGCATCGCACTAGAGAGGGTTGCACTTCGTTTGTGAACTCCGGGGACCCAGGCTTTTTTCGACCACGAAGGACACGAAGTTCACGAAGCCCCTTCGTGTCCTTCGTGAGCTTCGTGGTTCCTCTTTGCCTCTTCCAATCGCCGGGACGCGATCTCCAGATCATCGCGGGTGTTGATGTTGGCGAAGGCCTCGGGCGGATCGAAGCGCACCGGCTTGGCGCCGAGGGCCTCGAGGGTGCGCCAAGTCGGCGGATGGGCGCCGTCCTTCAAGGCCTCCTGCAGGAATGCCGACGCGCTGACTGGCCAGACCGCACACAGCGGCTGGCGGCCCTCGGCGGTGATCGCCATGGCCGGACCCTCGCCCGCCGCCAGGGTCAGCCGGTCGAACAGGTCCTCGGGCAGCAGCGGCGCATCGCAGGGACTGACCGCGAGCGAACGGCAGCCCAGAGCCGCGGCCCAGGCCAGCCCGGCCTTGACGCCGGCCAACGGCCCATCCGGATCGCCCGGCGCGTCGTACAGCACCTCGAGCCCCTCGCCCCTGGCCAGGGCCTCGGTCAGGGTCTCCGGCCGCGCATTGACCGCCACCAGCGAGCAGCTGCGCTGCAGCCGCCGCACCGCCCAGACCAGCAGCGGCTGGCCGCCCAACAGCGCGACCGCCTTCTCGCCGCCGAAGCGGGTCGAGCGGCCGCCGGCCACCACCATGCCGGCGACGGCGTTCGAGGGGGATGACGCCGAACGGTCCATCGGCCGATGATAGAGCGGCCATGGCCGCCCGCCCAGGCCACCCAGGCCGCCCGCCCTAGCCGTCACATGGGCCAGCGCCTAAAACAGCGCGGTCATGTCCGCCAATTCGCCCAAGGCCCCCAGGTTCGAGCATCCGGATTCCGGACTGATCTCCGTCGAGGAGGCGCGCGCGCGGATCCTGGCGGGGGTCCAGACGCTGGATGTGGAGACCGTCCCGATCGCCCAGGCGCACGGACGGGTGGCCGGCGAGGACCTCGCCGCCAGGCTCGACCATCCGCCCGATCCGGTCTCGGCCATGGACGGCTATGCCCTGCGCTCGCAGGATGTCGGCGCCATGCCGCTGACGCTGCGCAAGATCGGCGTCTCGCGGGCCGGCGAACGCTTCAAGGGCCAGCTGACGCCGGGCGCCTGCATCCGCATCTTCACCGGCGCGGTGATCCCGGAGGGCGCGGACGTCATCGGCATCCAGGAAGACGCCGAGGAAGACGGCGCGGACGTCGTCTTCCGCGAGGTTTCTCCCAAGGGCCGCTTCATCCGCCGGGCGGGAATGGATTTCAGCATCGGCCAGCTGCTGGTCCCGGCCGGGCGTGCGATCACCGCCCGGGATCTGGGCCTGCTGGCCTCGTCGGGGCATGGCGAGGTCGCCGTCCGCCGCCGGCCCCGCATCGCCATCCTGTCGACCGGGGACGAGCTGGTCCCGCCGGGCGCCATCCCGGGTCCCGACCAGATCGTCGGCTCCAACGGCGTCGCCCTGGCCGCGGCGGTGCAGAGCTGGGGCGCCGAGGCGGTCGAGATCGGCATCGCGGCGGACGAGACCCAGGCGATCGCCGAGGCCGCCGACCGGGCCAGGGGCGCCGACATATTGATCACCTCCGGCGGCGCCTCGGTCGGCGACCACGACCTGGTGCAGGCCGGCATCGCCGAGCGCGGCTTCACGCCCGATTTCTGGCGGATCGCCATGCGGCCGGGAAAGCCCCTGATGTTCGGCCGGATCGGCGCCTTGCCGGTGCTGGGCGTGCCGGGCAACCCGGTCTCCGCCATGGTCTGCGCCATGCTGTTCCTGAGGCCGGCGATCCGCCGGATGCTGGGCATGGCCGAGGTGGAGCCCCAGTTCGAGCAGGTCCGGCTGGCCGTCGCCATGGGCCCGAACGACAAGCGCGAGGAGTATGGCCGCGGACGCCTGGAACGGAGTCCCGACGGCGCCCTCGCGGTGCGGCCGTTCAACGCCCAGGACAGCGCCATGCAGATGCTGCTGGCCCAGGCCGACTGCCTGATCCGCCGCCCGCCCCACGCCCCCGCCGCCGCCGCAGGCGACGAGGTCGAGGTCATCCGGCTCGATCTGACCGAGGGCGGGTTCTAGACGACCCCCTACCTCCCGCTCATCCCGGCGAAGGCCGGGATGAGCGGTGGAAGAGTTGGCGCCAGGCCACCCAACCTCAATCTTCTCTAGCCCTATCCCAGGCAACCCGATCCACCTCGACCGCAAGCTGCTCCACCAGATCGGCGATGGCCTCGATGTCGTTCAGGTCGATATGGGGGATCGGCGCCTCGGGCAGCGGCGGGTCGCTGGCGATGGCCACGATCTGCGGATCGTGCGGATAGAGCAGCGGCTTGCCGACCGCCGCGCGGTGGATCTCGATCTTGGCGTGGGCCTCGCGCTTGAAGCCTTCGATCAGCACCAGATCCACCGGGCCCAGGTGCGACAGGAGCTCCGGCAGGGCCGGTTCGGGCGCGCCGCGATGCTCGTGCATCAGCGCCCAGCGCCGCTCCGACGAGATCAGCACTTCCCGCGCGCCCGCCTCGCGGTGGACGTAGGAATCCTTGCCCGGCCTGTCGACGTCGAAGGCGTGGTGGGCGTGCTTGATGGTGGAGACGCTGCGCCCGCGCCCGATCAGGGCCGGGATCAGCCTGGTGAGCAGCGTCGTCTTGCCCGAGCCGCTCCAGCCGGAAAGGCCGATCAGCCGCACATCATTGCGCCGGTTCGACCACCAGCTGGCGGATCGATTCGACCCGCGCGGCGCAATACTTGAACTCCGGGATCTTGCCGAAGGGGTCCAGCATCGGATTGGTCAGCCGGTTGGCCGGGCTTTCGTTGAAGCAGAACGGCATGAACACCATGTCGTCGGCGACATCGCGGTCGGCGCGCAACACCGCCTCGATCCGGCCGCGGCGGGTCTCCACCGCGATCATGTCGCCCGGCGTCAGGTCCTGGCGGGCGATGGTCCGCGGGTTCATGGCGGCGATGCCCTGCGGCTCGATGGCGTCGAGCACGCCGGCGCGGCGGGTCATGGCCCCGGTATG
>DATCFQ010000111.1:0-4818 GCA_036509495.1 Caulobacteraceae bacterium | reverse complement strand
GCCGCCAAGGCGGGCGCGGGGGCTTGGGTCATGAACATGCGGATCGGGCTGATCGCCTTCTCGGCTTGGGCAGGGGCGATGCTTACGCCGGTGCTGGCCTCGGCCTACGAGTCAAAACCCCTGCAGTTCTGCAACATGACGAACTATGAGGTCATGGTATCGACCGGATACCATAGTCCTGGCTTCGATGATCCCGCCGATCATTCCATTTTGACGGGACCGTTTGTTTCCGGCGGTTGGGCCATATACAAGCCCGGACAGTGCCACGAACTGTCTAATCCATTTAATGCGAGATACATGTTCTGGTATGCATTCTCGTATAGCGGAATCAATATTGATGTCGAAAAAGTATCAAAGATGCGAACTAGTGATTCGTCAGTGGCTTTCTGTGTTCCAAATTATATAGACCTGCAACAGGTCCCCGCGTTCACCTATGAAGAGGAAAACGCATCACTAGATGCGTGCGACAAGGCGGGAGACAGGGCGGCTGGGGGGCGAGGCAAGACCCTCTGGGTGATCCCGCATCGCACCGATACGTGGGTGGATCCCCACGTCAACTTCACCGGAGAATAGCGTCTCCGCCTGGCGCCGTCAGGCTTTCGCCTCTTCCATCAGCAGCTTCGCCAGACCCTCGGGATCCTCCATCATCACCACATGGCCGGTGGCGATGGTCTTGGTGGTCCAGGCGGGGTCGTCCTTCACCTGGTCGTAGAAGCGCTGGAAGGCCGGCTGGCGGGTGGCGAGGATGTAGGTGTGGTTCCTGATGGCCTGCTCGGAGCCGTCGAGTCGGACCGGCTCGGTCAGGGTCAGCAGCGGATGCAGGTCGAGCTTCTTGCGGCGCAGGGCGGCGAGATCGGGATCGTCGAGCGTGGCCGCAATGCCCATCGGGCCGACGAGGCCGGGCGTGGCCCTCTGGCCGTCGATGTAGAACTGCTTGCCCTGCTCGCCGGCGATGTCCCACAGCGCCTGGCCATTGGCCGGCACGAAGGCGTCCAGATAGACCAGGGTGCGGATGCGTTCGGCGCAGCGTCCCGACACGCCGGCGATCACCATGCCGCCATAGGAGTGGCCGACCAGAATGGCGTCGGTGACGTCCTCGTATTCGAAGACGTTGACCACATCCTGGATGTGGGTGGAGAGGGTGATGCCCGGATGGGACAGGTGCGAACGTTCGCCCAGGCCCGTGAGGGTGACGACATAGATCTCGTGGCCGGCGGCCCGCATCAGCCGCGCGGTCCGCTTGTAGCTCCAGCCGCCGGTCCAGGCGCCGTGCACCAGTACGAAGGTCGCCACGCGTGCTTCCTCGAAACGCCAATCGGGGGAAGTGGGGGCGGCCCGGAGGCCGCCCCGATGGTCGAAGCGGCCTAGTGGCCGGCCGCGGCCCCGGCAGGCGCCGGATTATAGCCGAGGATCGACTTCAGCTCGAGGAACTCGGCGAAGGCGTGATCGCCGAACTCGCGGCCGTTGCCGGAGTGCTTGTAGCCGCCGAAGGGCACGGTGATGTCCATCGGCGCATTGTTGATCGACAGGTAGCCGGCGCGGATCTCGCGGGCCACGCCGCGGGCCTTGTCGAGGTTGGCGCTGGAGACATAACCGCCGAGGCCATAGTCGGTGTCGTTGCCGATCTCGATGGCCTGCTCGACGCTGTCGTAGCCCAGGATGCACAGCACCGGCCCGAAGATCTCTTCGCGGGCGATGGCCATGTCGTTGGTGACGTTGCGGAACACCGTCGGCTTGACGAAATACCCCGTCTCGAGCCCTTCGGGTTTCCCCGGGCCCCCCGTCACCAGCTCGGCGCCTTCGTCCAGGCCCTTCTGGATCAGGCCCTGGATCTTGTTCCACTGGGCTTCGGAGACCACCGGACCCATGCGCGAATTGCCCTTGGGGTCGCCGGGCATCCAGCTTTCCGCCGCGTCCTTGGCGATGGCGCAGATTTCGTCGACCTTGGACCTGGGCGCCAACATGCGGGTCGGGGCCACGCAGGACTGGCCCGAGTTCATCATCACCGATCCGACCGAGGCGGGGATGGTCTTGGCCAGGTCGGCGTCCTCCAGGATGATGTTCGGCGACTTGCCGCCCAGCTCCTGGTGCACCCGCTTCAGCGACGGGGCGGCGTTCTTGGCCACCTCGATGCCTGCGCGGGTCGAGCCGGTGATCGAGATCATGTCGATGTCCGGATGGCTGGACATCGCCCCGCCGACTTCCGGCCCCGTTCCATTGACCAGGTTGAACACCCCGGCGGGCAGGCCGGCGGCGTCGACGATCTCGGCGAAGATCTGGGCCGAGAACGGCGCGATTTCTGAGGGCTTCAGCACAATGGTGCAGCCGACCGCCAGGGCCGGGCCGACCTTGGCGCAGATCTGGTTCATCGGCCAGTTCCAGGGCGTCACGAAGCCGACCACGCCGATCGGCTCCTTCACCACGCGCGAGGTTCCGCGGTCTTCCTCGAATTCATAGGTCTTCAGCGCGTTCACCGCGGTCATCAGGTGACCCATGCCGGCCGGGCCCTGGGCGTTCTGGGCGAGCCAGGCGGGCGCGCCCATTTCCTCGGTGATGGCGTCGGCGATGTCGCCCATGCGCTTGCCGAATTCTTCGGCCAGGCGGCCGAGGACGGCCAGGCGCTGCTCGCGGCTGGTCTTGGACCAGGTCCTGAACGCCGTCTTGGCGGCGGCCACGGCCTTGTCGACGTCGGTCGTGCTTCCCAGGGCGATCTTGCCGGCGACCTCTTCGGTGGCCGGGTTGATGACGTCCAGCGTCCGCGGGGTGGCCGGTTCGACCCACTTCCCGTCGATGTAGAATTTCACATAGTTGCGCACGGCGTTCTCCTCGGTCGGTCGCCTGGCCCAAGGCGCGTTCGGCGCGACATCTAAGCGATCGCACCGCGGCGCGGAAGTCTTGAATGCCGGGCGCGAAGCGCTACGGGCGACCGCGCTTGACAAGGCCGAGCATGGGCGGGCGACATGGCCTGAAGATGGCGGAGGACAGGGTGAGCGACACGGCCGACCTGACACGCGGGGCTGTGCGCCCGTCCGGCGCCCGCACCGTGTGGGCCCTGATCAACTATCTGGAGGACGATACGCCGGATTCCGTCTGGTACGCCGCCGACTCCTGGCGCAGCCACATGCCGCTACGCATGGAGACCATGGAGATCGAGGACGTGCGGCAGATCCGCGGCGCCTTCTCGCTCGACCGCGAGGGTATCTTCCTGGCCGACGCCCCCAGTTCGGTGAAGGATTTCCGCGACCGCGAGGCGACGGCGAAGGTCTATCTGCCCGAGATCGAGGAGGCGGTCCGGGCCGTCACCGGCGCCCACAAGGTGGTGGCGGGCCGCGCCTGGGTGCATCGCCATTCCGACCGCTCCGAACGCTTCGGCGAGGCGGGCACCACCTTCCCCGGCCGCTATGCCCACATCGACTATTCCGACGAGTCAGGACCCGCGACGGCGCGCCAGATGCTGGGAGACGATCGCGAGGCCGACGCGTTGATGGCGGGCCGCTTCGCCATCTTCAACCTGTGGCGGGCGATCTCGCCGCCGCCCCAGGACTGCCCGCTCTGTGTGGTCGACGCCACCACCGTGGCGGCCGAGGACCTGGTGATCTCGCACATCGTGCTGGGCCCGGCCGAACACGAGATGCGGCTACAGACCAATATGGTGGCCTATAATCCGCTGCACCGCTGGGTCTATTTCCCTGACATGGACAGGGACGAGCTGCTGATCTTCCGTGGTTATGATTCCGATCCGGCGCGCTCGCGCCGGGTGCCGCACACCGCCTTCGACGACCCCGGCGCCGGCGAACACGCACCGCCGCGCGAGAGCATCGACATCCGCTGCGTCGCCTTCTTCGACTAACTGACTGGAACTCTCATGCAGGATCTGGAAGGCAAGGTGGCCCTGGTCACCGGCGGCGCCTCGGGCATCGGCCTCGGCATCGCCAAGAAGCTGGTCGAGGCCGGCATGAAGGTGGTGATCGCCGACCTGCGCCAGGACCATATCGACGAGGCCATGGGCTGGTTCGAGGAGCGCCAGAAGCGCCGCCAGGTGCACGCCATCCGCCTGGACGTCACCGACCGGGCCGCCATGGCCGCCGCCGCCGACGAGACCGAGCAGGTGTTCGGCAAGCTGCACGTGGCGGTGAACAACGCCGGCGTCGGCATCGAGGGGCCGCTGAAGGAGGCGACCTACGACGACTGGGACTTCGGGCTGGGCGTCAATCTGGGCG
Organism: Caulobacteraceae bacterium; assembly: GCA_036509495.1. Classification (GTDB taxonomy): domain Bacteria; phylum Pseudomonadota; class Alphaproteobacteria; order Caulobacterales; family Caulobacteraceae; genus JANWHQ01. Next base: position 598 of record DATCFQ010000111.1, on the reverse strand, counting down.
GGGTGGTCAACGGGGTGCAGACCTTCATCCCGCGCATCAAAAAGCATGGCGAGGGCGGGCATGTGGTCAACACCGCCTCCCTGGCTGGCCTGGTGGTGATGCCCGCCAACATGGCCATGTACGTGACCGCCAAGTCGGCGGTGATCGCGCTGTCGGAAGCCATCCGCGCCGAACTGGCCGAGGACGATATCGGCGTCTCGGTGCTCTGTCCGGGGCCTATCAAGAGCAATATCCACCAGCTCAGCCAGAACCGGCCCGAGCAGTTCAAGGCTTCGGGCGCCTTTGCCGAGGCGGCCGAACGGCTCGGCCAGCGCCAGGTCTCCGACCTCTGGATGGAGCCCGAGCAGGTCGGCGACATGGTGGTCAAGGCGATCCTCGGGAACGAGCCCTACATCATCACCCACGGCGAGTGGGCGGGCGCGGTCACCGGCCGCTACGAGGCGATCATGGCGGCAATGCCCGCCGAGACCAATCCGGACCTGGTCGCCTCGATGCGGCCGAAGCGGGGGTGATCAAATCCCCCCCGCTCATCCCCGCGCAAGCGGGGATCCAGGTGTTTTTGCTGAATTGAGCGTCCGCAAGATTTATCCACGGACCT
>DATCFQ010000110.1:0-5228 GCA_036509495.1 Caulobacteraceae bacterium | reverse complement strand
TCGTCACCCACAATGCCGCCTTCGACCGACCCTTTCTGGAACGCTTCTGCGACGGGTTCGCCGCCAAGCCCTTCGGCTGCTCCCTGTCAGAGATCGATTGGCGAGGGGAGGGGTTTGAGGGGGCGAAGCTCGCCTATCTCGCTTCCGAGAGCGGCTTCTTCTACGAAAAGCACCGGGCCCTCAACGACTGTCATGCGGGCCTGGAGCTTCTCTCCAGGTCGCTCCCAAGGAGCGGGGTCCCGCCCTTCGCCAAGCTCCTTGAACGAGCCCGCCAGCCTGTCTGGCGCATCCGGGCCGTGGGCGCCCCCTTCGACTTCAAGGATGTCCTGAAGAGCCGCGGCTACAAGTGGCAGGAGGAGCGGCCCGGCGTGCCCAAGGCCTGGTGGATCGAGGTCTTGGAGGAAGATCACTCAGCTGAGCTGCGCTTTCTCAAGGAGGAGATCTATCGCCGCGAGGTTGATATCCCCGCGCTTCGCCTGGACGCCCGCGATCGCTTCTCGGTTCGGGTTGACGCCTTGGGGTGAGGTCCGCCGATGGCCCTCACCCTTCAGGGCTGGCCAGAGGACATCCACCCTCCAGGCTGATCTCCTGCAGGTCTTGCAGGGTCCGGTAATCCGACTTCGGATCTCCGAGATCATCAGGATGTCGGTCGGGGGCCTGGTCGCCGAAAGTTTGGCGATCAGGCCCTCGACCCGCGTCGTACGGACGAATCCGCAGTCGGCGCATTTGAGGCGCACCTTGACGTGAGATCGGCCGAGGAGGGCGCGTAGCGGCAAGTCAGCCTTTGGGTCCTCATGAAAAGCCAGGGCGCCCCCAGAGAGATTGTGACGCCGCATGAAGGCCTGGATTGTCGAGACGGGGAGGGTTTGCGACATGCACCCGTCATGAGCATGGGGCTATATAGTGCGATGCGCGCCCTCATCTTCGCTCTCGCCGCCGCCTCATTCCTCGTTCCCACGGTCGCTTCAGCTTGGGGATCCGAGGGCCATGAAATTGTCGCAGCCATCGCGCGTGACGAACTGACCCCACAAGCCCGGTCCTGGGTCGATAGCCAACTGGCCTTGGACAAGGATGCCCTTACGGCGCCCGACATGCTCTCCCGAGCGACCTGGGCGGACGCGTGGCGCGGCGACGGCCATCGCGAGACCGCCTCCTGGCACTTCGTGGATATCGAGCTCGACAAGCCGGACCTTGCGGCCGCCTGCTATGGATTCCCCGCCTCTCACGGACCGGCCAGCGCGGGACCGGCTCATGACTGCGTCGTCGATAAGATAAACGAGTTCGTGAGCGAGATCTCCAGCCCGGCGACGCCCGAGCCTGAACGCATTCTCGCCCTCAAATACGTCCTTCATTTCGTGGGCGACCTGCATCAACCCCTCCATGCGTCCGACGACCATGACCGGGGCGGCAATTGCGTCGAGGTCGCCGTTGATGGCCACCCCATGAACCTACACGCCTATTGGGATATCGCCGTTCTGGAGCCGCTCGGGCGTGATCCCGCGGCCGCCGCGCGGGCGCTTGAGGGCGAGATCACCCCCGCCAAACGGGCCGCATGGGCGAAGGGGACGCCGACCGATTGGGCTCGCGAGAGCTACGCGATCGCCAAGGGGTCGGTCTACACCATAGGCTCAGCGGTGGGCTGCGGGGCCAGTAGGGTCCCAATTCACCTGAGTGCGGCCTATCAGGAACATGCCCAGGCCGTGGCCAAGGTTCAACTTGAGAAAGCCGGCGTCCGCCTCGCGGCGATCCTCAACCGCGCCTCCGCTCATGCCATCACCCCATGAGACGTAAGGCTTAGGTTGAAGGGGCGAGGGCCACCACTGACGCGTCCCGCCACCGACGCGGGTGACGCCCATCGCGGCTCGGTCAGGGCGTCTTCATTCCCGCGCACATCGCCTTCTTCGCCATCCTGCCCTTGGCGTCGAGCTTATAGACGGCCGCGACAGGGCCGGTGTGGGCCCTATGATCGCGCTCACAGACATCCATCTTGGCGAACCGGCCGGCGGCGTCATGGCAGCGGCCATTCCCATCGAGCTTCTGAGCGAAGGCCGGGGTGCGAAATCCGACGATGACCGGCCACCGATTCCGAGAATTCACCGGCCGGGGCTTCCGATCAATGTCCGGCCACCGGTTCCGATAATTAACCGGCCACCGATTCCGAGATGAAGCCGGCCACCTTGGCGGCTGCGTTTTGGACGCTCGATTGGGTCAGCAACTCAGGCATGCGCTTGTCCTCAGAGGATCATGAGGGGAGCGGATATGTCGAAGAAGAGGCAGCTGACAGTGAGGCAAATTCGGCGACTATTGCGCCTTCACCATGAGGGGACGGCGACGCGGGAGATCGGGCGGGTCTTGGGCGTGGCGCGAAGCACGGTTCAGGACGCGCTGACGCGGGCGAAGGCGGCGGGGCTGTCCTGGCCGCTGCCGGAGACGTTGGGCGAAGAGGAGCTGGCGGGACGGATGTTCTCGCGGCCTGGCGTGGTGGTGGGAGCGCGCCGCCGCGCGGAGCCGGACTGGGCGTTTCTGGCGCGTGAGTTGCGCCGGCCTGGCGTGAACATGACGGTGCTCTGGGAGGAGCACGGGCGGGATGTGGCGGACGGCTATGGGTATAGTCGGTTCTGCGATCTGTTCCGCGGCTTCGAGCGCCGCTTGTCGCCGGTCATGCGTCAGCACCATGTCGCTGGTGACAAGATCTTTGTCGACTATTCGGGCAAGCGGATCGGGATCTGCGATCCGAAGACGGGCGTGCTGCATCCGGCTGAGATCTTCGTGGCTGTGATCGGGGCGTCCAACTACACCTTTGCTGAAGCGACCTGGACGCAGACGCTGCCCGACTGGATCGGCTCGCATGTTCGGATGCTGCGTTTCTATGGCGGTTGTCCACGGCTGCTGGTGCCGGACAACCTTAAGAGCGGTGTTCACAAGGCATCGTTCTATGATCCTGAGATCAACAGAAGTTATGCCAGGATGGCGTTGCACTATGACATCGATATTCTTCCAGCACGGCCCTATCGCCCGAAAGATAAGGCTAAAGTAGAGGCAGGAGTGCGCTTCGCGCAGACCTACATTCTGGGACGCCTGCGCAACCGCACCTTCTTCTCGCTGGAAGAAGCCAATGCCGCCATCGCCGAAGTCATGGTCCTGATGAACACCCGGCCGATGCGGCGGCTCGGCGTCAGCCGTCAAGAGCTGTTCGAGAGTGTGGAGCGTGCCGCGTTACGGCCGCTTCCGGCGAGCGAATATGAGTACGCCGAGTGGCGCAAGGCCCGGGTCAATATCGACTACCACGTCGAGGCCGACACCTTCCTCTACTCCGTGCCCCACCCGTTGATCCGCGAGGAGGTGGAGCTGCGCATCACCCAGCGTGTCATCGAGATCTTCCATAAGGGCAAGCGGGTCGCCGCCCACGCCCGCCGCTACGGCGGCGGGCGCCATGGGACTGCCGCTGAGCACATGCCCAGCCACCACAGGTTTTTTGCCGAGTGGTCGCCGGAGCGCTTCCGCCGGTGGGGGGCAGACTTCGGCCCCGACACCGAAGGTCTGATGATCGCGATCTTGGCGACCCGGCGCCAACCCGAGCAGGCGTTCCGCAGCTGCCTCGGCGTGCTGCGGCTTTATCGCGAAATCGACAAGTCGCGGGTCGAGGCGGTGTCGGCTCGGGCGCTGGCGATCGGCGCGCTCAACTACAAAAGCGTCGCCTCGATCATCGCCCACAATCTCGACCGTCGTGATCCGGAGGACGCCAGCGTGGTGCATCACGCCAACGTCCGCGGCCCAAAATCCTTCCACTGAACAGGAGACCACCCATGCTGAACCATCCAACGCTCGATCTTCTCCATGAGTTGGGTCTCGCAGGCATGGCGCGGGGCTTCCAGCACCTGGACGCCCAGCCCCAAGCCCAGGCCCTCGAACATGCCGAATGGCTTGGGCTCCTGCTTGATCAGGAGCTGACCCTGCGACGGCAGAAGCGCTTCGAGGTTCGAGCCAAGGGCGCCCGACTGCGACACGACGCCTGCATTGAAGACGTGGACTATCAGGCCCCCCGCAGTCTCGACCGCGCCCTGTTCCTGAGGCTCGGCTCCAGCGACTGGATCCGCTCGAAACGTAATCTCCTCATCACCGGGCCCTGTGGCGTCGGCAAGAGTTGGCTTGCCTGCGCCCTGGGCCAGAAGGCCTGTCGGGACGACTTCTCCGTCCTCTACTATCGCATGCCGCGGCTGTTCGCCGCCCTGGCGCTCGCCCGCGGCGACGGCCGCTTCCCAAAGGTCATTCGCGCGCTCGCCCGCACCAATCTCCTCATCCTCGACGACTGGGGACCCGAACCCCTGACCGCCGATCAACGCCGCGATCTGTTCGAGATCGTCGAGGACCGCTACGACGCCGGCTCCATCATCATCACCAGTCAACTCCCCGTGGATCGCTGGTACGAGCTGATCGGCAATCCCACTCTGGCCGACGCGATCCTCGATCGCGTTCTTCACAACGCCTACCGCCTCGAACTATCCGGCGAGAGCCTTCGCAAGAAGCGCGCCCCAGCTCTCGACGCTTGACCAAAACAACAAACCCAAACACGGTGAAAAGAGACCCACTCGGGCGCCTACGACATGGCCGATCAATGATCGGAGAAGGCGGCCGGATAATTATCGGTCCAAGTGGCCGGTGATTGATCGGAGATGGTGGCCGGTAGCGTCGGAATCCGCAGCCGGGGCAGAGAACGCGAAGGCCAGCACGGCGGTCATCATCACGAAACGGCGCATAAATCCTCCACCCATTTTCGGCGACCTTGGAGGCCCCTCTCGGTATATTTCCGCAAGACGGGTTACGCTTTATGCTGTGCTTCAACCCGGACGGGGCCCGTTCCCATCGCGGCAAAGAAGGCATAGCAGCCATTTGTGAGAGACCAGGGCGTAACGACCAACGATCGCGTGTTCGGGATTCTGGAGAAAGCCGCGGCCAGCGGCGCTCGGTGTCCGGGCAACGAGGCGATCGCCGGCATGCTTCAGGCCGAAGGCGTGATGATCTCGCTGGGCACGGTGCCAGGAGTCATCTCCAGGCTCGCCAGGGAGGGGCGCATCGAAGTTCGGCTCTATGGTCATTTGTGGCGTGAGGTTGTCATCCGCGCCGGTCGTCAGGTTGGTCGTTCAACAGAGGCGCCACCCAGCGGCGCCAAGCCTTGGAGGGTGATCGGAGGCTGAGATGCAGCCGTCGCGAAGATCAGCGGACCAGCC
>DATCFQ010000109.1:0-2440 GCA_036509495.1 Caulobacteraceae bacterium | reverse complement strand
CAGCTGGCTGTCGGTCTGCACGGCTTCGCCCGGGAACAGCTCCTCGGCCTTGTAGGGCGCGAAGGCGGGGCTGGCGAAGGCGCGACGGGCCAGCTTCAGCCCCCGCACCACCGCATCGGCGTCCTCGGGGACGGCCAGCAGGTTGGGGTCGATCCTGGGCGCCTCGGCCGGGTCGGGGCTCGCCAGCGAGATGGTCCCGCGGCTCTTCGGATAGAGCAGCACGGCGGTGATCTGGAAGCCGTGGCCGATGGGCAGGGGAAAGGTCATCAGCTTGCCGAGGTTCCGCCGCGCCGGCTGGAACACCAGCTGGATGTCGGGGCGGTCCAGGCCATCCTTGGTGCGGATGAAGGCGGTGGATTCGAACACATTGCTGGCGAACGGCCCCTCGCGCGCCACAAGGTACTGCAGCACGTTCCAGACCCCGCGCGGGAAGGCCTTCAGCGAGATGCCGTAGGAGGTCGCATCCTCGGTGGTCATCTGCACCAGGGCGGCGAAATGGTCGTGGAAGTTCTTCCCCACCGCCGGCAGGTGACGCTTCACCTCGATGCCTTGGGCCTTCAGCGCTTCGCCGTCGCCGATCCCCGACAGCATCAGGATCTGCGGCGAGCCGACCGCGCCGCCGCAGACGATCACCTCGCGGCGGGCGGCGATGCGGTCCAGGCCGCCTTGGCCGCGGATCTCCACACCGGTCGCCCGGCCGCCGTCGATCAGCACCCTCTGCACTACCGTGTCGGTGACCACCTCGAGGTTCGGCCGGTGGCGGATCGGCTTGAGGAAGGCCGTGGTTCCCGACTCCCGCCGCCCGTCGCGGATCATGCCCTGGCGCAGGCCATAGCCCTCGCCGTTCTCGCCGGCGAAGTCGTCGGTGCGGCGGAATTGCAGGCCGGCCATGGCGTCGGCGAACACCGCGTTCAGCGGATTGGGGCCCTTGATGTGGGTGACGTTCATCTCCCCGCCCTGGCCGTGATAGGGCGAGCCGGCATAGTCGGGGTTGTTCTCCGAGCGCTTGAAGTAGGGCAGCACCTCGGCGTAGCTCCAGCCGGTGTTCCCGGCCGCCGCCCAGTCGTCGTAGTCGCGCGGATTGCCGCGGTGATAGGCCATGCCGTTGATCGAGGACGAGCCGCCCATCACCCGGCCGCGCGGGACGGGGATGCGCCGGCCGTCCAGGTGTTCCTGCGGCTGGCTCCAATAGCCCCAGCCCAGCTTGGCGGTCCCGATCGCCGCCCCGACGCCGGCCGGCACGTGGATGAAGGGATGGCTGTCCCTGCCGCCGGCCTCGATCAGGCAGACCCGCGTCTTCGGGTCGGCGGACAGCCGATTGGCCAGCACGCAGCCGGCGGTGCCAGCGCCGACGATGATGAAGTCAAAGTCTTCCATCTTAGAGCGCCTTCCCCTCCCCCCTCGGGGGGGGAGGGAAGCGCGACAAGCCCTCGATGCACTGCGGCTGCGGAGCCCTCATCAGTCGATCTCGAACTTCCAGGCCTCGCCGTCCTTCACGATGCGGCCGGCGGAGGGGTCGAAGAAGTGGCTGGCGATGACCAGGGCGTCCTTGTCGGCGTAGCGGTCGAAGAAGGCCTTGCGCGTGGCGGCGCCCTTTTCGACGTCGAAGTCGAAGTTGTTGACCCAGTCCGGTTCGGCCAGCTGCACCGGGTGGTGCACCACGTCGCCGGTGATCACCGCTTCCTGGCCCTGGGAGGCGATGTGCACGCTGACGTGGCCCACCGTGTGGCCGGGCGTCGGGATCAGCCAGACCTCGTCGGTGATCTTGTGGTCGGGCGACACATAGTCGGCCAGGCCCGCGTCGATGATCGGATCGATGGCGTCGACCACATGCTCCATGTGCGGTTCTCCAGCCCGCAATTTCTTATGCCAAAAGTCGACCTCGGACCGGGCGAAGAGGTAGCGGGCATTGGGGAAGCTCGGGACCCACTTGCCGTCCACCTTGTGGGTGTTCCAGCCGCAGTGGTCCAGGTGCAGGTGGGTGCACAGCACCGTGTCGATGCTCTCACGCGGATGGCCGGCGGCGGCCATGTCTTCCAGGAAGGTCCCGGTCAGGTTGGAGAACACGCCATATTCCCGCTGGCGGTCGTTGCCGATGCAGGTGTCGACCATGATCCGCTTGCCCTGCGAGACCACGATGAAGGCCTGGAAGTTCATCCTCATGCGCCCGTCGGGCGTCGAGAAATGCGGCTGCAGCCAGTCCTTGTGCTTGAGCATCACCTCCGGGGTGGCGTCCTTCAGCAACATCCAGATGTCGTCCTGGAAGTCGTAGAGCTCGACGATGCGGATGACTTCGACGTCGCCGATCTTCCAGCGGCGGATGGTTTCGACGCTCATATCGCTCAGTCCACGATGGTCTGGATGAAGGCGGTGTCCATGTACTCGCGGATCTGGAAGATCCGGCCGTCCTTGATCTCGATCAGCCAAGCGTAGTGGTTGT
>DATCFQ010000108.1:0-3154 GCA_036509495.1 Caulobacteraceae bacterium | reverse complement strand
CGGTCGGCAGCTGGATCATGGCGATCGGCCAGACCCGCGTCATGATCACCGGCATGCCGGCCGGATAGCACTGGCCGATGTAGTCGTGGTAGGCGCGGCCCTCCTTGGTGGCGGCCTTGCCGGCGTCGAACTCGGCCTGGGCCGCGGGCAGGAACTTCGGATAGGGCGGCCCGAACATCCAGGATGCGGGGCCCCTGGAAAGGTCCACGAACCAGGTGCCGGTCAGGTTGAACGGCGGCTTGGCCCGCGGCTTCTTCAGATTGGCCGGCGCCAGGGCGCCGAGCTGCGTATCGGCCGCTGCGGGGCCGCGCGGATCGATCGTGTCAGGCTCCGCGGGCTTGGCGGCGGCCTTGGCCTTGGTCGCCGCGTGCGCGAACGACGGTGCGGCCGAGCCCGCGAGACAGAGGGCGGCGAGCCCGGCGCCGAGCGCCAGCCTGAACGTGCTCCTGGTCATTCTTCCCTCCCTCGCCTGGACGGCCAAGGCCGCCCGGACGGTCCCCGAAATTGGTTCGCGTCTCAGGCCGGCTTCTTGGCCGCGCCCGGAACCTCGCCCAGCGTGTGGCCGTCGGGGAAGGTCACGTACATGAAGCTGCCGCCGTGCTCGCCCGAGCGCAGCGGATGGATCGAGATGGTCACCTTGTCGCCGGGCTTCAGCGACGTCGACTTCCAACCCATGCGCACCAGGTTGTTGGGACTGTTGCACTCCACGCCCCAGGTGTCCGAGCCGCCCGTGGCGTTCGGCACATTGATCTCGATCCACGAGTGCGGATTGGTCCAGGCGAAGCCCTTGATGACGCCGGGGAGCTTCAGCTCCTTGTCCCGGTCGAACATCGCATAGGAGTGGTGGGCCAAAGCGGGGCCGGCGGCGGCGATCAGCGCCGCGGCGGTCCAGGCGATCAGAGAGGGTCTCACGGATGCTCTCCCAAAGTCTTTGCATTCAACATCTTGGACCAGCGCCTCGCGCCCCCCCGGCGTCGGAGCGGCGAGATCGCCAAGCGGGGAATCTAAGTCAGGGACACTGATATTGTGTCCGGACGCGCTCGCCAAGCCCGCCGATAGCAATCCTGCGCCTCCAGCAAGCTTGACGGCCCGCTGCTCTCGCGGTTGGCTGGGTTCGCGCGAGCGGCCGCGACCACACAAATCGGGGCGCCGCGTCCTCGGGGGGACAACCACATGGCCGTGTTCGCACGCCTTCAACTGCTCGCCGCAAGCGCCGTGCTGGCGCTCGGACTCGGGCTCGGATCCGCCCAGGCCCAGGCCCCGCGCGGGGGCCTCACCCAGGCCCAGATCGACGATCTCGCCTCCAAGCACGACGGCTACTACGGCGTGCTGGCGCCGGAGAATCTGCACAAACCCCGCCCCAAGGCGCCGTTCGACCTGACCGGCACCTGGTTCGTCGACCTGCGCCGGAGCTTCGGCGACTTCATGTTCGGGCCGCCCTATCCGCAGTTCTATGAGCCGGGGCAGCAGGCCATGAAGGACGCGGCCGCCGCGGCCAAGGCCGGCAAGCCCTACCGGGACTCCATCGGCGAGTGCTACCCGCCCGGCATGCCGATGATCATGACCCGGGTCTGGCCGATCCAGATGATCCAGACCCCGACCTCGGTTTTCATGATCGCCGGCTTCGAGAACTCGGTGCGGATCATCTACATGGACGGGCGCAAGCCCTCCAATCCCGACATCGCCGTGCCGTCCTACAACGGCGAATCGCTGGGCCACTGGGAAGGCAAGACGCTGGTGGTGCACACCAGATACCTGGAGCCGAACCAGCACTACATCGACATGGGGCTGCCGATCTCCGACCAGTTCGAGTTCACCGAACGGATGCAGCTGCTGGACAAGGGCGAGACCCTCCAGATCGAGTACGTCATGACCGATCCGAAGAACTGGAAGGGCGAGTGGCGCAACACCAAGCGCTTCCTGCGGCTGCACAACTCCGACATCGCCGAGGTCGAGTGCCTGCCGAATCTGAACCAGCACCTGCCCTCCACCGAGGAGGGCCAGGCCGCCATCGCCGCACGCGAGAAGGGGGCCGAAAAGCCCTAGTGGAGCAAGTCTAGATCACCGCGGCCCGGCGCCGGTTCCCAGCACCTTGCCGTCCGACAGGGTGACGCCGACGTAGACTCCGCCCGGCTTGCCGTCGCGCAGCGGATTGATCACCGCCGTCACCTTGTCGCCCGGCTTCAGGGTGTAGCGGGTCCAGCCCTCGTGCACGAGGTTGTTGGGGCTGTTCATCTCCACCGCCCAGAGTTCCGTGGAACCGTCCGGCTTCATCACGTCGAGGGCGAAGGACGAGTGCGGATTGGTCCAGCTGAAATCCTTGACCGTGCCGACCAGCGTCACTTGCCGGGCGCGGTCGAACATGGCGCCCGAATGGTGGGCCTGGGCCGATCCCCAAGAGGCAAGGCACGCGGCCGCCGTGGCGACGATGAATGTGCGTCTCATCGGACTCCCTCCCCAGGTCGGATGAGCATAATGGCGGCGTCGCCGCCGCGCCAGAGGCCGATCGACAGGGTCCCTGCTTCTATCGCCTTGCGGTCCGGACGCGGCGCGGCGACAGTGCGGCCCGACAATACGCTCGGGGAGGGCGACGGATGACTGATCAAGCCGACGGTATCGGAGCGCCCCGCGGCGGGGCGTGGCCCGCGCCCCGCATCGCCTACTACACGATGTTCGTGCTGATCCTGTCGACCAGCTGCTCGCAGCTGGACGTGGCCATCGTCCCCTATCTCGGACCAGGGATCAAAGCCGACCTGCACCTCTCGGACGCTGGTTTCAGCCTGATGGTCGGCGCCGCATTTGGTCTTTTCTACACGCTCGTCGGAATCCCCGTCGCCTGGTTCCTCGACCGCACGAGCCGCAAGCACCTGTTGGCCTTGGCGATTACGATCTGGAGCATCGGCACCGCACTTTCCGGGATCGCGCAGACCTACACTCAACTCTTCCTGTCGCGCTTCCTGGTCGGCGCCGGCGAGGCAGTGAACGGCCCTGCGGCCTATTCGATCACCTCCGACCTCTTCCCGCGCGAGCGCATGCCCAGGGCCATCGCCATCCTGCAGATCGGCTCGGTGGCGGGGCCGGCGCTGACCGCCCTGATCAGCGCCTTCGTGCTCACCGCCTTCCTGCACATGAAGCCGATCCACGTGCCCTTCGG
>DATCFQ010000107.1:0-7930 GCA_036509495.1 Caulobacteraceae bacterium | reverse complement strand
GACGTGAACTTCAGCGACTGGGATTCGACGTTGGAGCAACGGACCGCTCCCCTCTCCCTTCAGGGGGAGGGAAGCGCTAATCCCGAACCGCGCGGACTCAACGGCGTGCACCCGCCGCAACGCGCCATCCGCCTGGGCCTGCGCCAGATCGACGGGTTCCGCGAGGAGTGGGCCGACGAGATCATGAAGGCGCGCGAGGTCGGCCTTTACGCCTCCATGGACGAGCTGAAGGCCCGCGCGGGCCTGCCGGCCAAGGCGATGGACATGCTGGCCGCCGCCGACGGGCTGGGCTCGCTGGAGCTGAGCCGCCGCCAGGGGCTGTGGGCCGCCCGCGGCCTGCCGCGGGCCCGGCCGGCGCCCCTCTTCGTGGCCGCGGGGCTGGAGGAGGACGACGGCGCTCCGCCGCTCGGCCTGCCCACGCCGGCGCTGTCGGAGGAGGTGGTGCAGGACTACCAGACCATCCGCCTGTCGCTGAAGGCCCATCCGGTGCAGTTCCTGCGCGAACGGCTGCGGGCGGAAGGGGCGGTCGAGGCGCGGGATGTGGCCGCCATCCCCGACGGCCGGCGCATCGCCTTCGGCGGGGTGGTGCTGGTGCGCCAGCGGCCGGGATCGTCCAAGGGGGTGGTGTTCATGACGCTCGAGGACGAGACCGGGATCGTCAATGTCGTGGTCTGGCCCAAGGTGTTCGACGCCTTCCGGCCGGTGGTGATGGGCGCGCGCATGCTGATGGTGCGCGGCCGCCTGCAGCGCGCCGTCGACGCCGAGGGCGGGGTGGTCCACCTGATCGCCGAGCATCTGGCCGATCGCACCGCCGACCTCGCCCTGTTGTCCGAGGGCGAGCCTCCGGTGAAGCCGCCGATGGGCGACGACGCCGCCAAGGGCGGCGGTGACCCGCGCACCCTCAAGGATCGCCATCGTCATCCGCGCGACGTTCGGGTGCTGCCGCCGTCGCGAGATTTCCATTAGACTGCGGGCGAACACCCGCTCAGCGAGGCGCCGATGCGACCGATCCTGCTGCTGACCGCCATGGCCGCGACCATGGCCATGGCCTCTACCGCCCTGGCCCAGTCGGCTCAGGCCCCGCCGCTGGCCGACGACCAGACGCCCCTGCCGCCGATGGCCGAGGACCGGGCCCAGTCCGACGCCATGACCATCCAGCTGCAGGCCCTGGACACCCGCATCGGCGAGGACGAGGCGCGCATGACCCTTCTGCGCGACGGCGATCTGGCCAAGCAGAACGCCCGCATCCGCGCGATCAAGCCGGCCCTGCCGTTCCCCGCCGTCCGCGCCCAGCCGCACTGACCGTGACTCCGAGGCTCGCCACCATCGGCTACGAGCAGGCGACGCTGGGCGACGTGATCGGGCGGCTGCAGCGGGCGGGCGTGCAGGTCGTGATCGACGTGCGGGCCGTGGCGTCCTCGCGCCGGGCCGGCTTCTCCAAGACCCTGCTGGCGGCGAGCCTCCAGGCCGAGGGCATCGCCTATCGCCACCTGCGCGGGCTCGGCACGCCCAAACCCGGCCGCCAGGCCGCCCATGCCGGACGCATCGCCGAGATGCATGCGATCTACCGCGAGCACCTGCAGGAGCCCCAGGCCCAGCTCGAGCTTTCCGAGGCTTGCGAGATCGCCGGAGACAAGACTGCGGCCCTGCTCTGCTACGAGGCCGAGGTCTCCAACTGCCACCGCGCCATCGTCGCGGACCTGATTTCGGACCGCGTCGGCTGCGAGGTGGTGAACCTCTAGATTTCCGTCTCGGCGCCCCTGAGGTCGGCGCCGGTCATCCGCGCCCCGGTGGTGTCGGCTTCCAGCATGCGTGCGCGCGACAGCCGGGCGTGGGAGAGATCGGCCTGCAGCAGCTTGGCGCGGGTGAGGTCGGCGCGCACATAGCGGCCGTCGGCGATGGCCAGGGGCCGCAGGTCCGCTCCCGAGAGATCGGCGCGGGTGAAGTCGGCGTCGGCGAGCTTGGCGCCCCTGAGGTCGGCGCCCTTCAGATTGCAGTTGCGGAAGTCGCAGCCGGTCAGGTCCGCGCCCTGCAGCTGGGCCCGTTCGAGCGAAAGGCCGAAGAACACCCCGCCCGGGGCATGCAGCGCCGTCAGCTTGCGGCGGACCAGGGTGCGCATCGGCCGGAAGTCGGCGCCCTCAAGGCGCGCCGGTTTGCCCTCCAGACCGTCGCTGACGCACCACGCGTCGTGGCGGGCGAGGATCTGCTGCAGCGGCTCGTCGTCGATATAGATGATCGGCGGCGGCGCCCTCAGCGCGCCGGTGAGGTCCGCGCCGATGAAATTGGCGTCGTCGATGTCGATGTCGGTCAGCACCGCGCGCTTCAGCGAGGCGCCGGCGAAGTCGGCCTGGAAGATGTTGGCGCCGGAGAGGTCCGCGCCGTCCATCATGGTGCGCACCATGCGCGCCCGCACCAGCCGCGCCCCGGCCAGCACGGCGTCGCGGAAGTCGGTGGCCACCAGCAGCCCCTCGCTGTTCTGCACCCCGGTCATGTTGGCGCCGTCGAGCAGGGCGTAGTCGAGTTCGCCCGGCCGCGCCTCGTGGCGCAGGATGAGGAAGCCCTTCTCGTCGTCCTGGACCGCGATCACGCCCTCGCGCATGTCGCAGTCGGCCAGGTCGGCGCCGGCGAGGTTGGCGCCGCGCAGGCAGGCGCCCCGGAGGTCGGCGCGGGCCATGCTGGCGCGGCGGAGATCGGCGTCGCGCAGGTCGGCGCCGAACAGCACCGTATGATCGAGCTTGGCGTCCGAGAGGAAGGCGCCCACCAGCCGCGCGCCGGTCATCTCGGCATGGCTGAGGTCGACGTTCTCCAGGGCGAAGTTGGAGAGGTCCAGGTGGCTGAAGTTGGCGCGCCGCCCGCCCGGCTGGCCCCTGAGGAAGCGCGCGTGCAGTTCGAGCGCGGCCTTCACCGCGGCGAAGTCGGCGGCGTGCAGGAGGCCCTTGGCCCCCGGCTTCGCGGGTACGGGCTTGGTCGGCGATGCCTTCGGCATGCGCCCAGCTTCGCCGTTCGCGCTTAAGGAATGGTTGGAAACGACCCCTCGGCGAGGGGCGCCAGCCTATTTGCTGGACGAGTCCGAGCCGCCGATCACCGACTGGATCAGGGCGGCGATCTTGTCGGTGGAGTCCTTGGCGAAGTCCTGCACCGGCGTGGTCGACGTCGAGGAGACAACCGAGGCCATGCGGCCGACGGTGTTCTGGGCGACGGTCAGGGCGGCGTTGCGCGCGGCCGAGCCGGCGTTCTGGGCGGCGGTGTTGTAGATGAAGCCGTAGGTCGAATAGGTCGTGGCGCCCAGGTCGCGCAGCGGATCGTACCAGACCTTCACCTGGGTCCAGTCGCCGGCGGGAGAGACGTCCACCACGGTCACGTTCTGCTCGATCTTGCCGCGGTCGCCGTCGATCGGCGACCAGTTGGCGTGGGTCACCTGGATGATGCGGTCGGTCAGCACCTGACTGACCACGGCCACGTGGCCGAGCTTCATGGCGCCTTGCGGACGGAAGACCAGGACGGCGCCGGACTTGGGCGTGTCGCCCTTGAGGTAGTGGCCGGTGGCCTTTTGCCACCAGGTCCAGGCGTCGCCGAAGATCTGGATGCCCGAGAACACCCGCGCGAAAGCCGCGCACTGCCAGTAGTCCTCGGCATGGGCCGCGCCGACACCCGAAAAAGCCAGGGCGAGGCAGGCAGCCAAGGAACCGACGAGGGTTCTCGTCCATTTAGACATATGCGGAGATTCCCCCTCCGGTGACCTTGGCTCCGATTAAACCTTATCGCGGCCAATGATGAAAAGACTCTTTTTCAGGCGGGCGTGATTTCCAGGCCACGCTTGTTCGCGGCCGGGAGCCATTGGCGCAGGCGCGTACGGGCGGGCCGCTCGATCAGATGATAGCACGCCGAGGCCAGAGGAATGACTCCGGCGATCAGCACCAGCCAAAGCCCCAGCGGCAGGCGCTTGGCCTCCAGGTGAAGAGCCGAAGCAACGCCATTGGTGAACACCAGGTCCCACAAGGCGTGGACCATGTAGATCGAATAGCTGATCTCTCCGAGATACACGAGGACGGGGTGCGACATCGCCTTCGATCCTGAGCTCGACAGGCTGGCGAGGAACAGAATCAACCCCCCGGCGATCGCCACGAGGCCCGGATCGGGCAAGCCGGCCTGGGCGCCGCCTATGAGGGCGGCGCCGAAAAACAAGGCGCCGATGAGCGCCGCCGTGCGGCTTTGAACCGCACCCGAGCGCCAAACGAGGTAGAGGGCGCAGCCGTAGGCGAAGCACGGGGCGATGCGCAGGGCGCCCCAGGCGATGGTCGCTTGGGTCAGGGAGAAGCCGGCGAATTTCAGGAACAGGGCGTTCAGGGCGAACACCAGGAAGAGCGCCAGCGCCAGGGCCGCCTCGGGCCGATTGCGCAGCTTCATCGTCGCCCAGGCGAAGGCCGGGAAGCTGAGGTAGGCGAACCACTCCGCCGAGATCGACCAGGACGGATGGTTCCAGCCCGACACCGGCGCGAAGCCCCAGGCGTGGACCAGCAGCAGGTTGGGGACCAGCGACGGCATCGACAGGATGTTCGGGTCGATCGCCCGGCCGGCCAGCACCGCGGCGGTCCCCAAGACGCCGATGACCGCCAAGGTGATCAGGTGCAGCGGATAGATGCGCGACAGCCGCGCCCACAGGAAGGCGCCATAGCGGAAGCTGCCCTCCTCGGCGCTCGGCAGATAGACGTGGCTCAGGATGAAACCCGAGAGGATGAAGAACACCTCCACGCCCAGATAGCCCTTGCCGACGATCGCCGGAGTGAAGCCGACATCCAGCCTCGGCCAGAAGGCGAACAGCACCACCCAGGCCGCGGCGAAGAAGCGGAGGGCTGTGAGGGGCTTCAGATGTTCCGCCTGCATGGAGAACCCGATCGTCTCGAAATGGCGCCGCCGAGAGGACGCTTCGCGTCCGGAGCAATCGGCAGGCCAACCCTGGCCGAGCCATCTCGCTCGCCGGGGCCGAGGCTGATATTCAGCCATAGCGGGTTAACGCCCCCCTGAGCTTTCTGGAGATTCCCCTGATGCGCGACGTCGTCCTGGTCTCCTATGCCCGAACCGGCCTCGCCAAGTCGGCGCGGGGCGGCTTCAACATCACCCACGGCGCGGCCCTGGCCGGCCATGCCATCCAGCACGCCATCTCGCGCGCTGGCATCGATCCGGGCGAGGTCGAGGACGTGGTGCTGGGCTGCGGCCAGCCCGAGGGCGCCACCGGCCACAATGTGGCGCGCAACGCCGCGATCTGGGCCGGCTGCCCGGTGACCACGGCCGGGACCACCATCAACCGCTACTGCTCCTCGGGCCTGCAGGCGATCGCGGTGGCGGCCCACTATGTCGCCGAGGAGGGCGGCGACATCGCCGTGGCGGGCGGAGTGGAGTCGATTTCCCTGGTCCAGCTCGGCGGCCACCTGAACACCTACTTCTTCACCGAGGAGAAGCTGATGCGCGTCCGGCCCGACCTCTGGATGCCGATGATCGAGACCGCCGACATCGTCGCCGAACGCTACGGCGTCGGCCGCGAGGCCCAGGACGCCTATGCCCTGCAGTCGCAGCAGCGCACCGCCGCGGCCCAGGCGGCCGGCGTTTTCAAGGACGAGATCGTCCCCATGCCCACCAAGATGAAGCTGGTCGACAAGGCCACCGGCCAGGAGAGCACCGTCGACTATGTGGTCGACCACGACGAGTGCAACCGGCCGAACACCACGCTGGAGACCCTGGCCGGCCTGCACCCGGTGCGCGGCGAGGGCCATACGGTGACCGCCGGCAATGCATCGCAGCTCTCCGACGGCGCCGCCGCCCTGGTGCTGATGGACGCCAAGACCGCCGAGAAGAAGGGACTGCAGCCGCTCGGCCGCTTCGCCGGCTTCGCCGTGGCGGGCTGCGCGCCGGACGAGATGGGCATCGGCCCGGTACTGGCGGTGCCGCGGCTCCTGGAGCGCAAGGGCCTGAAGATCAGCGACATCGACCTCTGGGAGCTGAACGAGGCCTTCGCCAGCCAGACGCTCTATTGCCAGGGCAAGCTCGGCCTGGACAACGACATCCTGAACGTCAACGGCGGCTCGATCTCCATTGGCCACCCCTACGGCATGACCGGCGCGCGCCAGACCGGCCACATCCTTTTGGAAGGCAAGCGGCGCGGGGCCAAGCGGGCGGTGGTGACCATGTGCGTCGGCGGCGGCATGGGCGCGGCCGGCCTGTTCGAGATCTTCTGATCCCATGGCGGCCCTGATCCGGTCCGCCCGCCCCGAGGATGCGCCGTTCCTGGCCTGGTGCATCCTCGTCGCCGGCCGCGCGCACCTGCGGCGCGGCTGGTACGACATCGCGCTCGGCCTGGGCGAAGCCGGCTGTCTCGAAGCCCTGACCCGGCTGGTGCTCACCGAGGCGCCGTCGTGGTGGCGCTACGATCGCTGGCTGGTGGCCGAGATCGACGGCGCGCCGGCCGCAGGCCTCGCCGCCTTTGGCGCCAACGCCTTCGTCGCCTCCGAGACGGCCCTGTCGCAGGCGCTCTCGGGCCTCGGCTGGGGGCCGGCCCAGATCGGCGAGGTCTGGCGGCGCGGGGCCTATGTGTTCAGCTGCACCATGTCGCCGGAGGACCACGAGGTCTGGGTGATCGAGAACGTCGCCGTCCGGCCCGAGCGGCGCGGCCAGGGGCTGGTCGGTCAACTGATCGCCCGGGCGCTGGAGCTCGGCCGCGCCGAGGGCTTCGCCGACGCCCAGATCTCGTTCGTGATCGGCAATGCGCCGGCCGAGCGCGCCTACGCCCGGGCAGGCTTCGGCCCGATCGAGGAGCGCCGGCATCCGGATTTCGAAGCGGCGGCGGGCTCGCCGGGGCTGAAGCGGTTCGGGCGGGCGCTTTAGTCGGCCGCAGCCCCCGCAGCCGGCGCGGCGGCGGAGACGTGGGCCGCGAGCGACGACGTCGGCGCGTCGGCCGGTTCGGTGGGGTTGGCGGGGCTGTCGGCGGCCGGGATGGCGCCCGAACGCTGGTCGCGTCCGCAGGCGGCGAGCGCCGCGGCGAGGGCGAGGATCAAGAGGGCGCGACCCATGGGCGGCCTCCGTTGCCCCGCTACTCTAGCCCACACGCCGGCGAACGGAAGCTGACAGGGCGGAGAAAGCTCGGCACTGTTGCAAAGGTGAGTCGGCCAGCGCCCTTCTCCTTCTACGAATTCTTCGCCGGCGGGGGCATGGCGAGGACCGGCCTCGGGCCCGGCTGGACCTGCCTGTTCGCCAACGATTTCGACGCCCGCAAAGCCGAGGCCTATCGCGCCAACTTCGGCGGCGCGGATCTGACCGTGGGCGACGTCTGGGACCTCAGCGCCCGCGACCTGCCCGGCCGCGCCGATCTCGCCTGGGCTTCCTCGCCCTGCCAGGATCTGAGCCTGGCGGGCGCCCGCGGCGGGCTGGCGGGCAAGCGGTCCTCGGCCTTCTGGGGGTTCTGGCGATTGATGGAGCAGCTGGCGGCCGAAGGCCGGGCGCCCCGGGCCATCGGCATCGAGAACGTCACCGGCCTCTCGAGTTCGCACGGCGGAGCGGATTTCACCGCCCTCTGCGCCGCCCTGGCCGGCCTCGGCTATGGTTTCGGAGCGCTGGAGGTCGATGCGGCGATGTTCACGCCTCAATCGCGTCCACGCCTGTTCGTGCTGGCGGTGAAGGACGCCATCTCCGGGCCGGGCGGTCCGGGCGGATTCCACAGTCCGGCGGTGATGAAGGCGTTCGAGCGGCTGCCCGAGGGACTGAAGGACCGCTGGGTCTGGTGGCGCGCGCCGCCGCCGGCGCGCCGCAACCTCGGCCTGGCCGATGTGCTGGAGCCCGACGAGGACACCGCCTGGCTATCCCCGGCGCAAGGCGAACGGCTGGTGTCGCTGATGGGGCCGCTGCACCGGGCCCGGCTGGAGGCGCTGAAGATCATGGG
>DATCFQ010000106.1:0-5733 GCA_036509495.1 Caulobacteraceae bacterium | reverse complement strand
AAACGATATGATAGCGACAAGAACGCTGAAACGCCGGCATGGGAGTTCGCCGACGGATGCAGGACGTTTCTAGAAGCGAAGCTCGGGGATCTGTTCGACGATCCGGCACATTCGGCTTGGTCGCAAGCAAACCCCAATCCCACGCTCGCCACGTTCGTCAGTCGTCTCCGAACGGTGGTGGTGGCAAACCCGCAAGGGATGTTCGCCGCTCATATTTTTCGGAGGTTTGTTGATCGGCCAGCGCTTGCGGACAACTCCAACGTTATCCAGTTGATGAACAAGGCCCATCATGGACGGCGGAGTGAAATCACGGCGGGAGAAGTCGCAGTTTGCGCCGACGCGCTCAGTGAGCTGAGCGAAATCGCCGAGGAGATGTACGTATCCCTCCGGCGGGGGCCGCCTTGAGGGCGCTGGGCGAAGCGGTGAAGGTGTGTGCTTACGGACGTCCTTACGAGTGCTCGTAGCTGCACAGCATGCCCCAGGTGAGCGTGATCATGGGCCCGGAGCGGCGACGCCGCTGGCGGCCTGAGGACAAGCTGGCGGTTCTGGCCGAGGCGTTTTCGCCGGGCGCGATCGTGAAGGACGTGGCGTGCCAGCGCGATGTGGCGACGAGCCTGATCTACCAGTGGCGCAGACAGGCGCTGGCGGCGCACGCGCCGAACGGGTTCGCACCGGTGGTGATCACGGAAGACGTGGCGTCCCCGCCGTCACCGAGGGCGCCGAGGGACGCCATTGTTGTCGAGCTGGGCGGCGGCCGGCGCGTGCGGATCAGCGCGACGGCGCCGGCCGAGTTGGTGACGGCGGCGCTCAGGGCCCTGAAGTGATCCCGGTCCCGTCGCATGTGCGGATCTGGCTGGCCGCGGGTCACACGGACATGCGCAAGGGCATGACGGGGTTGACGCTGCTGGTGCAGGAACACCTCAGGCGCGATCCGCACGTGGGCGACGTCTACGTCTTCAGGGGGCGCCGGGGCGATCTGTTGAAGATCGTCTGGCACGATGGGGTGGGCCTGTCGCTTTACGCCAAGCGGCTGGACCGTGGCCGGTTCATCTGGCCGATGACCACGGCCGGCGCGGTTGCGCTGAGCGCCGGTCAGCTGGGCTATATGCTCGAAGGGGTGGATTGGCGTAATCCCCAGCAGACCTGGCGTCCGACGAGCGCCGGATAGGCCCGGAAAAATCCTTCTCGCGCCTGCATTTTAGGGCGCCTCAAGCGGCCGATTTTATGATTCCATCATCGGCATGGACGCCGATCCTGAGGCCCATGCTGATGACGTCATCGCGCTGCGGGCGGCGCTTGCCAGCGCCCGGGCGCTGGCCCGGGAAGCTGTCGCGCAGAGGGACGCAGTCGAAGCGGAACTGGCGGTGGCCAAGGCCAGGAGGTCTGAAGACCTGGCGCTGATCGCCCATCAGAAGCTGCGGATCGCCAAGCTCGAACGCCAGATCTACGGCCCCCGGTCGGAGCGCTCGGTGCGGCTGGTCGATCAGATGGAACTGCAGCTGGAGGAAGCCGAAGCGGCGGCGACGGAGGATGAGCTGGCCGCCGAGATGGCGGTGGCCAAGGCCGTCACGGTGGCGGGGTTCGTGCGCAAGCGCCCAACGGAGCGCAACACCTTCCCCGAGCACCTGCCGCGCGAGCGGGTGGTGATCGATCCACCGACGAGCTGCGACTGCTGTGGCGGGACGCACCTGCGCAAGCTGGGCGAGGACGTGACCTGCACGCTGGAGACGATCCCCCGCTCATGGAAGGTGATCGAGACGGTGCGCGAGAAGTTCACTTGCCGGGACTGTGAGAAGATCAGCCAGGCGCCGGCGCCCTTCCACGTGATCCCCAGGGGCTGGGCCGGCCCAAGCCTTCTGGCGATGATCCTGTTCGAGAAGTTCGGCCAGCACCAGCCGCTGAACCGCCAGGTCGAGCGCTATGCCCGCGAAGGCGTGCCGATCAGCCTGTCGACCGCGGCCGACGCCGTGGGCGCCGGCTGCAAGGTCTTGGAGCCGCTCCTGAGGCTGGTGGAATCGCACGTCATGGCGGCTGAGCGGCTGCATGGCGACGACACGACCGTGCCGGTGATGGCCCTGGGCAAGTGCGACACCGGCCGATGTTGGGTCTATGTGCGCGATGACCGGCCGTTCGGCGGCCAGGGTCCGCCAGCGGCGATGTTCTACTACTCGCGCGATCGCGGCGGCGCGCATCCGCAGGCGCATCTGGCTGGCTACGCCGGCATCCTGCAGGCCGACGCCTTCGGCGGCTATGGCAAGCTCTACGAGCCCCAGCGACAGCCAAGCCCGATCCGGGAAGCGCCGTGTTGGGTGCATGCACGCCGGCCGTTCTTCGCCATGGCCGATCTGGAGGAGAACGCCCGGCGCAAGGCGGCCGGCAAGAAGGAGATCGTCCTGTCTCCAATCGCCATGGAGGTCGTGCGCCGGATAGACGCCCTGTTCGAGATCGAGCGGTCGATCAACGGCCAGGACGCCGACCAGCGCAGGGCGGCCCGCCAGGACCGGAGCGCGCCGTTGGTCGCTGAACTGGACGCCTACATGCTCGAACAGCGCGCCAAGCTCTCGCGCGGCCATGACCTCGCCAAGGCTATGACCTACATCCTCAAGCGCTGGGCGGCCTTCACCCTGTTCCTCGACGACGGCAGGGTCTGTCTCTCGAACAATGCCGCCGAGCGGGCGCTGAGAGGCATCGCTCTTGGAAGGAAGTCATGGCTCTTCTGCGGGTCCGATCGGGGCGGCGAGCGCGCCGCGGCGATGTACAGCCTGATCGTCACCGCCAAAATGAACGAAGTGGATCCCCAGGCCTGGCTGGCTGACGTGCTGGCGTGCATCGCCACCCACCCGGCTCACCGGCTGGGCGAGTTGCTGCCGTGGAGCTGGAAGGCTCTCAGGCAGCAGAGCCTTGCGACGCTGGCGGCTTGACCATGGCCCAGGTGAACAAGGTCAGCCACGTGTTCACCATCAGCCACGTCGCCGATATGCTCGGAGAGGACGAGGACTGGCTGTTCGAGGTCGCCGAGGAAATGGACACCGAGGACGGTCAGCTCTGGGTCGTCGGAGTCGGCGAGGACGGCGTGATGGCGTTCACCGCCGACGGCATCGACAACCTCAAAGACCTGATCGCCATCCACAAGGACGATCCCAGCATCCTTGCAGAGCGCCGCGCCGCGCTTGCCGCCGCCATGGCCCCGAAGACCGAACAGACCGGTCAGCCCTGACAGCGCGCCGCCCCAGCGGCGGCCTATGCCGGAGGGTTACGACGCGCCAGTCGGAACGCATTCTGTGGTGATCGATATCGCGCCCTTCGACGCTCCGGCGGAGGCCGCCTACGCGGAACAGCGCGCCCTACTTGAGGCCGCCAGTGCGCCAATTGGCGGCAATGACATGCTGATTGCCGTCCAGGCGCTCGCCACCGACCGCGCCGTCGTGACAGTCATTGAGCGGGATTTCACGAAAGTGGTCGGCTTGAAGGTCGAAAACCGGCTCCGTTGAAGCCAAGCCCTCGCGACGACGCTACGAGGCGCTCCCGCCGCCGACGCCATGAGGTCGGCAAATTTTCAGTGGGCAATTTGTTACCTCCGGCGGGTTTGGGCGTCCCTCCCTCCATGGGTTCCCTCCCCCATATTCAACCGGCTAAACGTCTTTGGTCGATTTGGCGCCACTGTTGCTTCCCTCGGTATGATCGCACGGCGCCGAACGCGTCTCTCGGCGTCTGGGGATGAATGCCATGCAAACTACAGCAATTCCGATTAGCTTAGCGGCCTCCAGCCAAGTCAGCGCAAATCCCCAAAGCGATATATCGAGCGCGACCGTCGACCAAGCGTTGCAAGGCGTCCACACCGCCGCAGACGGGAACGATTTTTTGGCGTCACCGGCCTCGGCGGGGTTCGGCCAACTTCTGACGAGCGCCTTGGGCGCCCAGGAGGGCCGTCAAAATCCGCCAGCGAGTCCTCAAGCACGACCTTCGCCTACTTATGGCGGCGGGGCGGCCGCAAAAGCCCAGGTCGGCAACGCGGCCAAATCAGAAGTCGTCCGACGGGTAAACGTGCAGATTGTGGGCGCACCGAATATCCATGTGATGGATCAAACGAGCGGTTTCAATGCCACCCAACCGACCCTAAGCCCGAAGGACCATCACACCGGCAGTCGCCGAAGTCAGCATGGAGCCTTGAACCCGGGTGCAGCGCTGGCCGCGCCGGCCGTAGCGCAAATGGCGGCCGCGCCGTTGATCACACCTGTGTCATTGCAGATTTCTACAAGCAAACTGCCGAGTGCCGCTGCACTACAGACGTCGGCCTCGATGTCGGCGCCTGCAATCGTGACCGCCGCCCTGGCGAGCGCCGCCGGGGAAGCCAACGAAGGCCTATTGCCGGGTTTGGGGCTGGCCGCGCCGCCGGTCGGGACGCCAATAGCGGCCCCGCCTTTGACGGCGCGTGCGCCGCTGCAGACGCCTGCGAGCGAACAGCAGAGCGCCGCTACGCTATCGACGTCGCCCACTCTATCGGCGCCTGCAATTGCGACCGCCGTCCTGGCGACCGTCGCCGGAGCGCCCGCGCAGGTGGTCTCTGGTGCATTCGCAATGCATCCGGGCGCGTCCCCTCCGAACCTTTTCATAGGGCCGGGATCGAGCAGTTCGCCAGGTGCGCTCACCTCGCCCACAGACGCCCCGGCTTCGACGCAGGACCCGAAGGGGCCGTCAGATGTACTGATAAGCGACCCACCTGGTGTGGCCCTGCCATCCGCGGCGCAGGCCCCGAACTCCGTCGCCATCCTCGCCTTGGCGGCGCACACCTCGGCGGAAGCCCCGGCAAGGACTCAGCCGCCAGCGGCCGACGCGGTCCCGCGCATCGTCGGTCCGGCGCTCTTCGCAGCGCCTAATTCGGCGCATTCGGCGGTCGCAACGACCGGATGGCAGCCGCTGCCAACTTCATCGGTTGCACAGGCAGCCGGCCCCGATCCGGCCGCCTCCCTGCAGTCTATCGCCCAGGCGGCGCCAACCGCGCCGCTGACAGCGCCATTCGCACCGCTCTCGCGTGCGCCGGTGCGCCCCACCGCGACAGCGGGCGGAGCTGCGGCTACCGTCGCTCCCTCCGTCATGACCCACGGCGCCGAGTCGGCGGCGTTTGCCGCGCTCAGTGCGCCCGTGAACTTCGACAGGCCGATCACTTTGGGCGACGCCGGCGCCGAGCAGCATGATTCCGACCCGGCCGACGTTTCCGCGCCCTCCGACCCCACCGCCGCAGGCCAAGCCCCTCCGAACGCCATGGCGTTCGCATCGGGAATCGCAGGACCGGCGCTGGCCGGCGCTTCAGCGCAGATTCAGACCATGCCCCAGACCGTCCTGCAGCTTGCGGACGACATACTTCGGAACGTCAAGGCAAAGGCTTCTCGCTTTGACGTCACCCTAGATCCGGAGGGCCTCGGGAAGGTAAACATCAGCGTGAAGATCGGCTCCGACGGCGCTCTAAGCGCCACGCTCAATTTCGACACGCCACAGGCGGCCGAAGCGCTAAAGGCACATAGCGGCGAGTTGCGCACCGCGCTCGAACAAGCCGGATTCAATCTCGGCGGCTCCGACCTCAGTTTCACGGCCGGGGGGTCGGGTCAGCGATCCGGCGGTGACGCGGGCCGGCAACGTTCTTCGCCGACCGTCTCCGCCACCGGCTACAATGCCGCAGAGGTACAGGTTCTGGTCACCTCTATGAGCGCCGCTCGGGCGGCCGACGGCATAGAC
>DATCFQ010000105.1:0-26920 GCA_036509495.1 Caulobacteraceae bacterium | reverse complement strand
TTGGCCATCATCGCCTCGGGGAGGATGCAGACGATGGCGATATAGGCCGCGCCGATCACCGTCAGGCGGGTCAGCACGTAATCGAGATAGTCGGCCGTGCGCTTGCCGGGGCGGATGCCGGGCAGGAAGCCGCCGTACTTGCGCAGGTTCTCGGCCGTGTCCTCGGGATTGAACACCACCGAGGTGTAGAAGAAGCAGAAGAAGACGATCAGCGTGCCATAGAGCACGATGAACAGCGGCTGCCCGTGCTGCAGCTGGCTGATCAGGCCGGGCACCCAGCCAGGCAGGTGCGACAGGGCGCCCGAGCCGAACTGCAGGGCCGTCGCCGGCAGCAGCAGCAGGCTCGAGGCGAAGATCGGCGGGATCACGCCCGAGGTGTTGATCTTGATCGGCAGGAACGAGGACTCGCCGCCGAACATCCGGTTGCCGACCTGGCGCTTGGGATACTGGATCAGGAGCCGGCGCTGGGCCCGCTCGCAGAACACGATGGCGATCACCACCACCACCGCGCCGATGGCGATGAGGAGCAGCGCGCCGCTCGACATGCCGCCCTGCTGGCTCAGGGTCAGCATCTGGCCGAGCGCCGGCCCGAGGCGCGCGACGATGCCGGCGAAGATCAGGAGGCTGATGCCGTTGCCGACGCCCCGGCTGGTGATCTGCTCGCCCAGCCACATCAGGAACATGGTGCCGCCGGTCAGGGTGGCGATGGTCGAGACCACGAAGAACGGCCCCGGATCGAACACCAGGCCGCGCTGGGTCTGCAGGCCGAAGGCGATCGCCCCCGACTGGAACAGGGCCAGGATCACCGTCAGATAGCGGGTGTACTGGTTCAGCTGCTTGCGGCCGGCTTCGCCGCCTTCCTTCTTCAGCTTGTCCCAGGGCGGATAGATCGACTGCAGCAGCTGCACGATGATCGACGCCGAGATGTAGGGCATCACGTTCAGCGAGAAGATCGCCATGCGCTGCACGGCGCCGCCCGAGAACATGTTGAACATGCCCAGTATGCCCGCCGAATGGGTGTTGAAGGCGTCGGCGAAGGCCTTGGAATCGATCCCCGGGATCGGGATGAAGGCGCCCAGGCGATAGACGATCAGCGCGCCCACGGTGAACCACAGGCGTTTGTGCAGATCGGTCGCCTTCTGGAAGGCTCCGAAGTTCAGATTGGCGGCTAGCTGTTCAGCGGCCGAGGCCATGAGCGTCTCTCAAGCTTGTCAGAGGCCAAGAGATAGGGCGTTGCACCGCTCCTGGCGAGGGCGGCGGCGGGTCTCAGGCTTCGACGGCGGCCGGTTCGGCCGCGGCGATAACCGTCGTCAGCGTGCCGCCGGCTGCTTCCACCGCCTTGCGGGCGGAGGCGGTGGCCGAATGGCAACGGATGTCGAGCTGGGTCTTCATCTCGCCCTGGCCCAGCAGCCGCACGCCATCGCGAACTCTACGGATCACGCCGGCCTTGAGCAGGGCGTCGGCGTCGACCGGCTGCTTGGCGTCGATCTTGCCGGCTTCGATCGCCTGGGCCAGGCGCCACAGGTTCACCTCGACCAGCTTCTTGGCGAAGGGGTTGTTGAAGCCGCGCTTGGGCATGCGCATGTGAATCGGCATCTGGCCGCCCTCGAACTGGTTCATGCCGTGACCAGTGCGCGAGGTCTGGCCCTTGACGCCGCGGCCAGCGGTCTTGCCCTTGCCCGAGCCGCCGCCGCGGCCCACGCGCATGCGGGACTTGTGCGAGCCCGGACGGGGGGCGAGTTCATTGAGCTTGGTCATCTAGCCTCTCCTTGGAGATCAACGCCGGGGCGAGCCCCGACTCGGCTGCTATGAATTGGGAAGCGGCGAGGGCTAGCCCTCGACCACCGCGACCATGTGGGCGACCTTGGCGATCATCCCGCGGATCGAGGGCGTGTCTTCGAGCACCGACTTGCGGCCGATGCGGTCCAGGCCCAGGCCGCGCAGGGTCGCGCGCTGGTCCTTGGTGCGCCGGATCGGGCTGCCGGTCTGGACGATGGTGACTTTGGCCATGGATCAGCCCTCCGCCACGGCTTCGGCCTGGGCGCCGTCGGAGCGCCGGCCGATGATGTCGGAGACCTTCTTGCCGCGCTTGCTGGCGATCTGCCGCGGCGAGGACTGGCCCTTCAGGGCGTCGAAGGTGGCCCGCACCATGTTGTAGGGGTTGGACGAGCCGACCGACTTGGCCACCACGTCCTGGACGCCCAGGGTCTCCAGCACCGCCCGCATCGGACCGCCGGCGATCACGCCGGTGCCCGGAGGCGCCGAACGCAAGGTCACCTTGCCCGCGCCATGCCGGCCAGCGCCGTCATGGTGCAGGGTGCGGGACTCGCGCAGCGGCACGCGGATCATGGTCTTCTTGGCTTCTTCCGTCGCCTTGCGGATGGCTTCGGGCACTTCGCGCGCCTTGCCATGACCGAAGCCGACGCGGCCCTTCTGGTCGCCGACGACCATCAGAGCGGCGAAGGAGAAGCGGCGGCCGCCCTTCACGGTGGCGGCGACGCGGTTGATGTGGACCAGCTTCTCTACGATGTCGCTGTCGCTGTCGCCGTCGCGGTCGCGCCGGTCGCGCCGGTCGCCGCGCTGTCCAGGTTCACGGGCCATGGGTTTCCCTTAGAAGTTCAAGCCGGCTTCACGCGCGGCATCCGCCAGCGCCTTGATCCGGCCGTGATAAATGTAGCCGCCGCGGTCGAAGACCACGTCCTTGACGCCCTTCTGGATCGCGCGCTCGGCGACCAGTTTGCCGATGCGGGCCGCGGCGTCCTTGTCGGACCCCTTGGCGTCGCCTTCCAGCGAGGATGCGGCAGCGACGGTGACGCCCTGCGCGTCGTCGATGACCTGGGCGTAGATGTTCTTGCTCGAACGGAACACCGTAAGACGCGGGCGTCCGTTGGCCAGCTGCTTGAGCCGGCTGCGGACGCGCTGGGCGCGGCGGAGGAGAGTGTCGCGGGTGGAGAGCGCCATGGCCTACTTCTTCTTGCCTTCCTTGCGGCGGACCTTTTCGCCGGAATAGCGCACGCCCTTGCCCTTGTAGGGCTCGGGCGGGCGAATCCGGCGGATCCGGGCGGCGGTCTCGCCGACCTGCTGCTTGTCGATGCCGCTGACCTTGATCTCGATCGGACGCGGCGTGGCGAAGGTGATCCCGGCGGGCGGCTTGATGTCCACGTCGTGGGAGAAGCCGAGCTGCATGGACAGGGCATTGCCCTTCATCGCAGCGCGATAGCCGACGCCCACCAGCTCGAGGGTCTCCTCGTAGCCCTTGGTCACGCCTTCGACCATGTTGTCCACCAGGGTGCGGGACAGGCCCCACATGCCGCGGGCGCGCTGGCTGTCCTCGCGCGGGGCGAGGTTCAGCTGCGAGCCTTCCTGGGTGACCTCGATCTCCTCGGCCACAGTCCAGGCGAGCTGGCCCTTGGGCCCCTTCACCGTGACGGTCTGGCCCGAGAGGGTGATGGTCACGCCGGACGGGATGTCGATGGGCTTCTTGCCGATACGCGACATATCAATAGACCCGGCAGAGGACTTCGCCGCCCACGTTCTGGTCGCGGGCAGCGGTGTCGGACATGACGCCCTTGGAGGTGGACAGGATGGAGATGCCCAACCCGTTCTTCACCGGCTTCAGGTCGTCGATGGAGGAATAGACGCGCCGGCCCGGCTTGGAGACGCGGGCGATTTCCGCGATCACCGGCTGGCCGTCGAAATACTTGAGTTCGATCTCGAACTCGGGAAATTCGCCAGGACGCTCCACCTGGGCATAGCCCCGGATGTAGCCTTCGTCCTGCAGCACGTCGAGCACGCGAGCGCGCAGCCGTGAGGCTGGCGTCGACACCTTGCTCCGCTTGCGCATGGCGGCGTTCTTGATGCGGGCGATCATGTCGCCGATGGGATCGTTCACCGACATAAGGTCCTCACCAGCTCGACTTGACCATGCCGGGGATCTGCCCGGCGGACGCCAGCTCCCGGAGTGCGATCCGGCTCATCTTGAGCTTGCGGTAGTAGGCGCGCGGCCGCCCGGTGAGCATGCAGCGATTGCGGATGCGCACCTTGGAGGAGTTGCGGGGCAGCTCGGCGAGCTTCAGCCTGGCGGCGAAACGCTCCTCGAGCGGCAGGTTCTGGTCGTTCGCAGTCGCCTTGAGGGCGGCCCGCTTGGCGGCGAACTGCTTCACCAGCCGCTTGACCATGTCGTTGCGATTGACCGTGCTCTTCTTGGCCATAGTTGCTTTCCTTCCCCGCTCAGCTTTGGAACGGGAACTGGAACTCGCGGAGGAGAGCCTTGGCCTCCCCGTCGTTCCGAGCCGTCGTGCAGACGATGATGTCCATGCCCCAGACCTGATCGATCTGGTCGTAGTTGATCTCCGGGAACACCAGGTGTTCGCGCAGCCCCAGGGCGTAGTTGCCGCGCCCGTCGAAACTGGTCGGCTTCAGCCCCCGGAAGTCCTTCACCCGCGGCAGGGCGATGGTGATCAGCCGGTCGAGGAACTCGTACATCCGGTCCTTGCGCAGCGTCACCTTGGCGCCGATCACCATGTTCTCGCGGATCTTGAACTGGGCGATCGATTGGCGGGCGCGGGTCGGGGCCGGCTTCTGGCCGGTGATGGCGGCCAGATCGGTCATCGCCGACTGGGCCTTCTTGGAGTCGGCCACGGCTTCGCCGATGCCCATGTTCACGACGATCTTGTCGAGCTTGGGGATCTGCATCTCGTTGGTGTAGCCGAACTCGTCCTTGAGCACGGCGCGGATGCGCTCGCGATATTCGGACTTCAGCCGCGGCATATAGGTTTTGGCCTCAGCCATCGATGACCTCGCCGGATTTCTTGGCGTAGCGGACCTTGCGGTCGCCCTCGGTGCGGAAGCCCACGCGGGTGGGGCCCCCGGACTTCGGATCGACGAAGGCCACGTTGGAGACGTGCACGGGGGCTTCCTTGGTCTTGATGCCGCCTTGCGGATCGGTCTGGCTGGCGCGGGTATGGCGCTTCACCAGGTTCAGGCCCTGGACGATCAGCCGCTCTTCCTTCGGGAAGACGCGCGTGACTTCGCCCTGGCGGCCCTTGTCGCGGCCGGTGAGGAGGACCACCCGGTCGCCTTTTTTGATCTTGGCCGCCATCACAACACCTCCGGCGCCAGCGAAATGATCTTCATGTGGTTCTTGGCGCGCAGCTCGCGCGGCACCGGTCCGAAGATGCGGGTGCCGATCGGCTCTTTCTGCTTGTTCACCAGCACCGCGGCGTTGCGGTCGAAGCGGATGGTCGAGCCGTCCTTGCGCTGGATGGGCTGGGAGGTGCGCACCACGATGGCGTGCATCACGTCGCCCTTCTTCACGCGGCCACGCGGAATGGCTTCCTTGACCGAGACCACGATGGTGTCGCCCACGTGCGCATAGCGCCGGCCAGCGCCGCCCAGCACCTTGATGCACATGACGCGGCGGGCGCCGGAGTTGTCGGCTACCTCCAGGTTGGATTGCATCTGGATCATGCGGACGCCTCCGCCGCCGGCGCGGTCTTCTTGGCGCGGGACGCCTTGGCCTTGGGCTCAGACGCGGTGTCCGCCCCCGGCTTGGCCAGAACTTCCCAGGTCTTCAGCTTGGACTTGGGCGCGCATTCCACGATGCGGACGTGCTCGCCGGTGTGGCAGGCGTTGGCCTCGTCGTGGGCATGGTACTTCTTGGAGCGGCGCACGGTCTTCTTCAGCAACGGGTGCAGGAAGGTCCGCTCGACCCGGACGACGACGGTCTTGTCGCCCTTGTCGGAAATCACCACCCCTTCGAGAATTCGTTTCGGCATGCTTGATCCTCAGGCGGCGGTCTTGTTGCGCAGCACGGTCTTGATGCGGGCGATGTCCTTGCGGATCTGGTTCACCCTATGGGTCTTCTCCAGCTGACCAGTGGCCGCCTGGAAGCGCAGGTTGAACTGCTCCTTCTTCAGGTTCAGCAGCTGCTCCTGCAGTTGGTCGCCGGTCAGGCGGCGGACTTCATCGATATCCATCGCGCTCAATCCTCGTGAGCCACGCCGGCGTCCAGCCGGGTGACGACCTTGGTGCGGACCGGAAGCTTGGCGGCGCCCAGTCGCAGCGCTTCGTGCGCCACGTCCGCCGGCACCCCGTCCACTTCGAACAGGATCCGGCCCGGATGCACGCGCGCGGCCCAGTACTCGGGAGCGCCCTTGCCCGAACCCATCCGCACCTCGGCGGGCTTGGACGAGATCGGCACATCCGGGAACACCCGGATCCACACCCGGCCCTGGCGCTTCATCTGGCGCGTGATCGCGCGGCGAGCCGCTTCGATCTGGCGTGCGGTGACGCGCTCGGGCTCCAGAGACTTCAGGCCGAAGGCGCCGAAATTGAGCGCAAAGCCAGCCTTGGACGATCCGTGGATGCGGCCCTTGAACTGCTTTCTGAACTTGGTCTTTTTGGGTTGCAGCATGGATCAGCCTCAGGCGTTCGCCGGTTCGCCGCGACGGTCGCGGCGCGGTCCGCGCTCAGGACGTTCGCGCATGGAGCCTTCGCTGGCCGGCCCGGTCTCGCCCGACAGGCGCTTGTCCTGCGCCATCGGGTCGTGCTCGAGCACTTCGCCCTTGAAGATCCACACCTTCACGCCGATCACGCCATAGGTGGTCTGAGCTTCGGTGAAGCCGTAGTCGACATCGGCCCTCAGGGTGTGCAGCGGAACGCGACCTTCGCGATACCACTCCATCCGCGCGATCTCGGCGCCGCCGAGGCGGCCGGAGACGTTGACGCGGACGCCCTTGGCGCCGAGCCGCATGGCCGACTGGATCGAACGCTTCATCGCCCGGCGGAACGCCACGCGGCGCTCGAGCTGCTGGGCGATGTTCTCGGCCACCAGCTGGGCGTCGGTCTCGGGCTTGCGCACCTCGATGATGTTGAGGAACACCTCGCCCTCGGCCAGGGTCTGCAGGTCCTTGCGCAGCTTCTCGATGTCCGCGCCCTTCTTGCCGATGATCACCCCCGGCCGAGCCGCATAGATGGTGATCCGGCACTTGCGGTGCGGACGCTCGATGATGATGCGCGAGACGCCGGCCTGGAGCAGGCGCTTCTTCAATTGGCGGCGGATCTCGATGTCCTGGTGCAGGAGGCGGCCGTACTCCTCCTTCTTCGCGAACCAGCGCGAGTCCCAGGTGCGGTTGATGCCGAGCCGGAGCCCGATCGGATTGACCTTCTGACCCATCAGGCGGCCTCGTTCAGTTCGCGGACCACGATGGTGATCTCGGCGAAGGGCTTTTCGATGCGATTGGCGCGGCCGCGGGCGCGCGGCGAGAAGCGCTTCATCGTGATGTTCTTGCCCACAAAGGCCTCGGCCACGATCAGGTTGTCGATGTCCAGGTTGTGGTTGTTCTCGGCGTTGGAGATCGCCGAGTAGAGCGCCTTGCGGACGTCGCGCGAGATGCGCTTGGCCGAGAACTCGAGCTCGTTGAGGGCCCGCTGCACCTTCAGGCCGCGGATCGACTGGGCCACCAGGTTCAGCTTGCGCGGAGAGACGCGCAGGTTGATGGCCTTGGCCACGGCCTCGTTGGCGCCCAGGCGCCGATCGGTCGCTTTCTTTCCCATGGCCTACTTCCTCTTCGCTTTCCGGTCCGCCGCGTGCCCGTAGAAGGTGCGGGTCGGAGAGAACTCGCCGAGCTTGTGGCCAACCATGTCCTCGGAGATCAGCACCGGGATATGCTTTTGGCCGTTATGCACGCCGAAGGTCAGGCCCACGAACTGGGGCATGATGGTCGAGCGGCGCGACCAAGTCTTGATCACGTCCTTGCGGCCCGAGCCGTGCGCGTTATCCGCCTTCTTCAGCAGATAGCCGTCGACGAAGGGACCTTTCCAAACCGAACGGGCCATGGGTTAGCGGGCCTTCTTCACGTGACGCGAACGGATGATGAATTTATCCGTCGTCTTGTTGGTGCGGGTCTTGTGGCCCTTGGTGGGAACGCCCCAAGGGGTGACCGGGTGACGGCCGCCGGAGGTCTTGCCTTCGCCGCCGCCATGCGGGTGATCGATCGGGTTCATGGCCACGCCGCGAACGTGCGGGCGGCGGCCCTTGTGCCGGTTGCGACCGGCCTTGCCGATCGTCTCGTTCATGTGGTCGGGGTTGGACACGGCGCCGACCGTGGCCATGCAGGCGTCCGGCACCATGCGAAGTTCGCCCGAGCCGAGACGGATCTGGGCGTAGCCGGCGTCGCGGCCGACCAGCTGGGCGTAGGCCCCCGCCGAGCGGGCGAGCTGGCCGCCCTTCAGCGGCTTCATCTCGACATTGTGCACGATGGTGCCGATCGGCAGCGAGCGCAGCGGCGCGGCGTTGCCCGGCTTCACGTCCACCTTCTCGGCCGCGATCACCTGGTCGCCGACGCGCATGCGCTGGGGGGCCAGGATGTAGGCGAGCTCGCCATCGGCGTACTTCAAGAGCGCGATGAAGGCGGTGCGGTTGGGGTCGTACTCGAGCCGCTCGACAACCGCGGCCACGTCCCATTTGCGGCGCTTGAAGTCGACCATGCGGTAGAGCCGCTTGGCGCCGCCGCCGCGGAAGCGCACGGCGATGCGTCCGCCGCCGCCGCGTCCGCCCGACTTGGTCAGGCCTTCGACGAGGCTCTTCTCGGGCTTGCCCGAGTGCAGCTCGGACCGGTCGACGAGAACCAGGCCGCGTTGGCCCGGCGAGGTTGGATTGTAATGCTTGAGAGCCATCGCCTTAGAGCCCCGTGGCCACGTCGATCGACTGGCCTTCAGCCAGGGTCACGATCGCTTTCTTGACGTCGTTGCGGCGGCCCGGACGGCCCCGCCAGCGCTTGGTCTTGCCCTTCTGGACCAGGGTGTTGACCTTCAGGACCTGGACCTTGAACAGCTCCTGGATCGCATCGGCGATCTCGGCCTTGGTGGCGTCCATGGCGACCTTGAACACGACCTTGTTCTGGTCGGACAGATAGGTCGCCTTTTCCGTGATCAACGGGGCCAGGATGGTGTCGTAGTGGCGTGCCGTGGCGGCCATCACGCGGCCTCCTTTTCAGCAAAACGGGCCGCGATCGCATCGATCGCTGCCCGAGTCAGGACCAGGGTGTCGCGGCGCAGGATGTCATAGACATTGAGCCCGGCGCTCGGGAGCACGTCGAGGTTCGGAATATTGCGGGCGGCGAGCTTCAGGTTGCCGTCCACTTCCGGCCCGGCGATCACTAGGACGTTGCTCAGGCCCATCTTGGCCAGCGACGCCTTCAGTCCGGCGGTCTTGGCCGAATCCAGGGCGAAGGCGTCGATCACCACCAGGGTTCCGGCCTTGGCCTTGGACGAGAGGGCGTGCCTGAGGCCCATGGCGCGGACCTTCTTGGGCAGGCTGATCTCGTGGCTGCGGACCACCGGTCCGAACACCTTGGCGCCGCCGACGAACTGGGCCGCCTTGCGATCGCCGTGACGCGCGCCGCCGGTGCCCTTCTGCCGGTACATCTTCTTACCGGTGCGGGCGACCTCGTTGCGGGTCTTGATCTTGTGGGTGCCGGCGCGACGCTTGGCGAGCTGCCAGGTGATCACGCGCTGCAGGATGTCGCCGCGGATGTCTTCGATGCCGAAGATATCGTCGGGCAGGTCGATCTGACCGCCCTTGCCGCCGTCCAGCTTGATGACGTCGAGCTTCATTATTCCTCGCCCCCCGTGGTCGGAGCTTCGGCCCCAGGCGCTTCTAGAATTGGGGCCTCTTGGACTTCAGTCTCTTGGACGTCAGCCTCTTGTACGGGGGCATCTTCCTCAGGCGCAGCGGCATGCTCTTCGCCAGCCTTGCGGAAGGCGCCGGGCCTGGGCGCATCGGCCGGAGCCGGACGCTTCACCGCGTCGCGGATCTTCAGCCAGGCGCCTTCGGCGCCCGGGGTCGCGCCCTTGAGCATGATCAGGCCGCGCTCGGCGTCGACCCGGAACACCGTGACGTTCAGGGTGGTCACCTGATCCTGGCCGAGGTGGCCGGCCATCTTCTTGTTCTTGAAGACCTTGCCCGGATCCTGACGCTGGCCGGTCGAGCCGTGCGAACGGTGCGACACAGACACGCCGTGGGTGGCCCTGAGGCCGCTGAAATGCCAGCGCTTGATGGCGCCGGCGAAGCCCTTGCCGACGGTGACGCCGGTGACGTCGACCTTCTGTCCGGGCAAGAAGTGGTCGGCGGTGAGTTCCGCGCCCACATCGATCAGATTGTCTTCGCTCACCCGGAACTCGGCGACGGTGCGCTTGGGCTCGACCATGGCCTTGCCGAAGTGGCCGCGCATCGCCTTGGAGGTGCGCTTGGCCTTCTTGGCGCCGGCCCCGAGCTGCAGGGCGACGTAGCCGTCCTTGTCCTGGGTGCGATGGGCGACGACCTGGCATCCTTCGAGCGCGAGCACGGTCACCGGAACGTCCGAGCCGTCTTCATCGAAGAAGCGAGTCATGCCGAGTTTCTTGGCGAGCACGCCGGTACGCATTGTGGCTGCCCCCTAGAGCTTGATCTCGACGTCCACGCCGGCGGACAGGTCGAGCTTCATGAGGGCGTCGACGGTCTGCGGGGTGGGATCGACGATGTCGAGCACGCGCTTGTGCGTGCGGATTTCAAACTGCTCGCGCGACTTCTTGTCGATGTGCGGCGAACGGTTGACGGTGAATTTTTCGATCAGGGTCGGCAGCGGGATCGGCCCGCGGACGGTCGCGCCGGTGCGCTTGGCGGTCTGCACAATCTCGCGGGTGGAGTGATCCAGGACCCGGTGATCGAAGGCCTTGAGCCGGATGCGTATGTTCTGTCGATCCATATCGCTCGTTTTCCTCGCCGGCATGGCCAGGCCACGCCGCATGCTTCCTACTCAATTGCGCCCGCCACGCTCGGCGCCCTGTCAAAGACCAGCGAGAGCCCTCGGACCCGGGGTCCTCGAACTCCAGCGCGCGGAAATCCGCAAAACGATCAAGGCCCGCGCGACGAATTCGCGAGGGCCCTCGCCCAATACCATGCTGCGGAACTCGCTAGAAGCGCTGCAGCGTCGTGTGAGGTCGTCTCGCGAACCGCGTCTACCTCGGCTTTCACCAGAGATACGGCCGGCCCAACAGAGGCGGCGCTAATTACGCGGCGACCGCCCCCGCGTCAAGCCAAACCCCTTGAAAACTCGTGGTCTCGGCATCCGGCCCGTCCGCCCCCTCTCAGTGACCGACGTTCACGTCTCCCGAACCGAAGACGGCCTTATGGACCGGACCGGTGACCTTGCCCACATCGACGTCGCCCGAGCCGGCGATCGAGGCGTTCAGGCTGTCGGCGACGCCGCCGAAGCGCACGTCGCCCGAGCCGGCGATGTGCGCCGCCATCTCGCTGGCGTGGCCGCCGTCGATCCTCACATCGCCCGACCCGGCGACCGAGATGTTCAACGGCCCTGAGATCGAGGCGACGGAGACGTCCCCGGAACCCGCCACGTCGACGGTGGCGGGCCCCGAGATCTGGCGAAGCAGCACGTCGCTCGAGCCGGCGACATGGGCTGACAGCTCCCCTGCGGAGCCGCCGCGCACGTCGCCCGAGCCCGCCGCATTGACCGCCAGCTTGCCCTTGACGTTGGCGATGGTCCAATCGCCGCAGCCGGCGTTGGACAATATGACCGTGTCCGCCCGCCCGACGGCGCCGAACACCGCCTTGCCGGCGCTGGCGTGGACGTCCATCGGGGTGCGCACCACTATCTGCGGCAGGGCGTCGTAGGGCACCTCGCCGATGCCCCGCACATGCACCATGGTCTTGCCGAACATGGTGGTGCAGCCGCCGACCCGGTGGCGCAGATGACCGTCGACGATGGTGTGGTCGAATTCGCTGCGCACGGTCAGCGGCAAGGCGCGGTTGGTGACGATCACCTGCACCTTCACGTCCGAGCGCGCCTCGGGGATCACCGTGACCCGGGCGGCGGCGTCGCGGATCTCGACGGCGGTATCGGCGTAGGCGGCGCCGGCGAGGCCGGTCCCGGCCAGGCTGGCGAAAGCGATAATGGCGGCGCGTCTCATGGCGTCTTCCCCAGAAGTCGGGCGGAAGCTAGCCCTGGGTCCCCCGCCGCGCAGCTTAATTCGCGGTCATGCTGGGCGAGCCCGGATCGGACGGGCGGCCGGATCGTTCCTGGCGGTGATCGGAGACCGCCATGGCCCATGCTTCCAAGGACCGCCCCAAGACGCTGGAGACCGAGAACGAGGACCTGAAGCCCGTGGGCGAGGGCAAGCCGCCGCGGCAGGCCAGCGAGCCCAAGGGCTCGGAGGGCTCGGAGGTGGGCCCGGGCGCCCGCACCGACCCGTCCTCGGGCGAGCATAGCGCCTCAGACGGCAAAAGGCCGCCGGGATGAGCCGGCGGCCTTGAACGCTGTGAGTGGGGCCGTGAGGCCCTGCCCGGCTACTCGATGATCTTGGACACGACGCCGGCG
Source organism: Caulobacteraceae bacterium (assembly GCA_036509495.1). Classification (GTDB taxonomy): domain Bacteria; phylum Pseudomonadota; class Alphaproteobacteria; order Caulobacterales; family Caulobacteraceae; genus JANWHQ01. The sequence continues at coordinate 14,543 of DATCFQ010000105.1, read as the reverse complement.
CCGACGGTTCTGCCGCCTTCGCGGATGGCGAAGCGCAGCTTCTCTTCCATGGCGATCGGAGTGATCAGCTCCACGTCCAGCTCGGCGTTGTCCCCCGGCATGATCATCTCCACACCTTCCTTCAGGTGGATGATCCCGGTGACGTCGGTGGTGCGGAAGTAGAACTGCGGCCGGTAGTTGGTGAAGAACGGCGTGTGACGGCCACCCTCCTCCTTGGTCAGGATATAGGCCTCCGCCACGAACTTGGTGTGCGGCGTGATCGAGCCCGGCTTGCACAGCACCTGGCCGCGCTCGATCTCCTCGCGCTTGGTGCCTCTCAGCAGAACCCCGACGTTGTCGCCCGCCTGGCCCTGGTCCAGCAGCTTGCGGAACATCTCCACGCCCGTGCACACCGTCTTCTGGGTCGCTCTCAGGCCGACGATCTCGACCTCCTCGCCAACCTTGACGATGCCACGCTCGATCCGGCCCGTGGCCACCGTGCCCCGACCCGAGATCGAGAACACGTCCTCCACCGGCATCAGGAACGGCTGGTCGATCGGACGGTCCGGCTGCGGGATATAGGCGTCCACCTGGGTCATCAACTCCAGGATCGCGTCCTCTCCGATCACCGCGTCACGGTTCTCCACCGCCGCCAGCGCCGAGCCCTTCACGATCGGGATGTCGTCGCCAGGGAAGTCGTAGCTGCTCAACAGCTCGCGAACTTCCATCTCCACCAGTTCCAGCAGTTCCGGATCGTCGACCATGTCGACCTTGTTCAGGAACACCACCAGCGCCGGCACACCCACCTGGCGAGCCAGCAGAATGTGCTCGCGCGTCTGCGGCATCGGACCGTCCGCCGCCGACACCACCAGGATGCCGCCGTCCATCTGCGCCGCGCCGGTGATCATGTTCTTCACGTAGTCGGCGTGACCAGGGCAATCCACGTGCGCGTAGTGACGGTTCTTCGTCTCGTACTCCACGTGCGCCGTGTTGATGGTGATCCCGCGCGCCTTCTCTTCCGGAGCCGCGTCGATGTCAGCGTACTTCATCGCCGTCGCGCCGCCAGACTTGGCCAGCACCATCGTGATCGCCGCCGTCAACGTCGTCTTGCCATGGTCCACGTGACCAATCGTGCCGATGTTGCAGTGCGGCTTGTTCCGTTCAAACTTTTCCTTGGCCATTCTCTTAGCTCCGGCCCGTGCGGCCTATCAGGTTTTCAGGTTTGGGTTAGGCAGAGTACTTCTTGACGACTTCGTCGGCGACCGCCTGCGGCACGGTCTCGTAGTGATCGAACTGCATGGTGAACTGGGCGCGGCCCTGGCTCATGCCGCGCAGGTTATTCACGTAGCCGAACATATTGGCCAGCGGCACCATGGCGGTGACCACATTGGCGTTGCCGCGGACGTCCTGGTCCTGGATCTGGCCGCGCCGGGCGTTGAGGTCGCCGATGACCGAGCCGGTGTACTCTTCCGGCGTCACCACCTCGACCTTCATCACCGGCTCGAGCAGCTTGGGAGCGCCCTTCTCGCGCAGCTCCTTGAAAGCCGCGCGCGCGGCGATCTCGAACGCCAGCACGCTGGAGTCCACGTCGTGGTAGGCGCCGTCGATCAGGGTCGCCTTGAAATCGATCAGCGGGAAGCCGGCCAAAAGGCCGTTGTCCTTGGAGTTCTCGATGCCCTTCTGGACGCCGGGAATATATTCCTTGGGCACGTTGCCGCCGACGATCTTGCTCTCGAACACGAAGCCCGTGCCCGGCTCGCCCGGCTCGAACACCATCTTGATGCGGGCGAACTGGCCGGTGCCGCCGGTCTGCTTCTTGTGGGTGTAGTCGATCTCCGCCTTGCGGCCGAGCGACTCCCGATAGGCCACCTGCGGCGCGCCGATGTTGGCTTCCACCTTGTAGGTGCGCTTGAGGATGTCGACCTTGATGTCCAGGTGCAGCTCGCCCATCCCCTTCAGGATGGTCTGGCCCGACTCCTGGTCGGTGGAAACGCGGAAGGACGGGTCCTCGGCGGCCAGCTTCTGCAGGGCGACGCCCAGCTTCTCCTGGTCGGCCTTGGACTTCGGCTCGATGGCGATCTCGATCACCGGATCGGGGAAATCCATCTTCTCCAGGATCACCGGCGAACGGGTGGGATCGCACAGGGTGTCCCCGGTGCGGGTATCCTTCAGCCCGGCCAGGGCGACGATGTCGCCGGCGTAGGCCTCCTTGATGTCCTCGCGGTTGTTGGAGTGCATCAACAGCATGCGGCCGACCCGCTCGCGCTTGTCGCGGGTGGAATTCAACAGGCCCATGCCGGTCTCGAGCTTGCCCGAATAGATCCGGCAGAAGGTCAGCGAGCCCACGAACGAGTCGTCCATGATCTTGAACGCCAGCACCGACAGCGGCTCGTCGTCGGACGCCCTGCGGACAACCGGCTCCTCGGTCTTGAAGTCGATGCCCGGGGTCGGCGGGATGTCGACCGGCGAGGGCAGGTATTCCACCACCGCGTCGAGCAGGGGCTGCACGCCCTTGTTCTTGAACGCCGAGCCCGCGAGGATCGGATAGAAGGCGCCGGTCAGCACGGCCTTGCGGATGCACTTGTTCAGCACCTCCACCGACGGCTCTTCGCCGCCGAGGTAGGCTTCCATGGCGGCGTCGTCCATCTCGACGGCGGCCTCGAGCATGTACTCGCGCGCGGCGGCGCACTCGGCGGCCATGTCGGCCGGGATCTCTTCGTCGTGATAGTTGGCGCCCAGACCCTCGGACTCCCAGACCACCGCCTTCATGCGGACCAGGTCGACGATCCCCTTCAGCGTCAGTTCCGATCCGATCGGAAGCTGGATCGGCACGGCCTTGGCGCCCAGGCGATCGCGGATGGACGTCACGCAGGCTTGGAAGTCGGCGCCGATCTTGTCCATCTTGTTGACGAACACGATGCGCGGGACGTTGTAGCGGTCGGCTTGGCGCCAGACCGTCTCGGTCTGGGGCTCCACGCCCTGGTTGCCGTCGAGCACCGCCACGGCGCCGTCGAGCACGCGCAGCGAACGCTCCACCTCGATGGTGAAGTCGACGTGCCCGGGGGTGTCGATGATGTTGAGGCGATGGCCGTTCCAGATGGCGGTGGTGGCGGCGGAGGTGATGGTGATCCCCCGCTCCTGCTCCTGCTCCATCCAGTCCATGGTGGCGGCGCCGTCGTGGACTTCGCCGATCTTATGGCTCTTGCCCGTGTAGTAGAGGATCCGCTCCGTCGTCGTGGTCTTGCCGGCATCGATGTGGGCCATGATGCCGAAGTTGCGATAGTCCTCGATATTATGGGCGCGGGGCATGGAATTGCTCGGGCATAAGCGTCGCTGTTGAGGCGAATGGCTGGGAAAAACGGCGGCGCGGGCGATTTAGCTCAAACCGCCCGCGCCGGGAACTCGATATGTAGGCGCTTACCAGCGGTAATGCGAGAAAGCGCGGTTGGCCTCGGCCATCTTGTGGGTGTCTTCGCGCTTCTTCACCGCGGAACCGCGATTGTTGGCCGCGTCGAGCAGCTCGGCGGCGAGCTTCTCGGTCATGGTGTTCTCGCCGCGATTGCGGGCAGCCGTCACCATCCAGCGGATGGCCAGGGCGCGCCGGCGCTCGGGGCGCACTTCGACCGGCACCTGATAGGTGGCGCCGCCGACCCGGCGGGAGCGCACCTCGACCGAGGGAGCCACGTTGTCGAGCGCGGTGTGGAAGACCTCCAGCGGCTCGGCGTCCCGGCGCTTGGCGGCCAGGATTTCCATGGCGCCGTAGACGATGTTCTCGGCCACGGCCTTCTTTCCCTCGTACATGATGCCATTCATGAACTTGGTGACGATCAGGTCGCCGAACTTCGGATCCGGCAGGACTTCACGCTTCTCAGCGCGTCTACGTCGCGACATCTGAGATCTCCTTACTTGGGCCGCTTGGCGCCGTAGAGCGACCGGCGCTGACGGCGGTCCTTCACGCCCTGGGTGTCCAGGACGCCGCGGAGGATGTGGTAGCGGACGCCCGGAAGGTCCTTCACGCGGCCGCCGCGGATCAGCACCACGGAGTGCTCCTGCAGGTTGTGGCCTTCGCCCGGAATGTAGCAGACCGCCTCGATCTGGGAGGTCAGGCGCACCTTGGCGACCTTCCGCAGGGCCGAGTTCGGCTTCTTCGGAGTGACGGTGTAGACGCGGGTGCAGACCCCGCGGCGCTGGGGCGAGCCCTTGAGCGCCGGCACGGTGTTGCGCTTGACCTTGGGCTGGCGCGGCTTGCGGATGAGCTGGTTGACGGTGGGCATGCTTCTCTTTGCTGTCTGCCTGTGGAGGCCTGCGCCTTTCGGCCGGACGACCTCGGTGCCTCTTGACGTTGAACTCGAACTTCGAAGGCGCCCGATAAACACGAAACCGCGCCGGAACGCCAGCTAAGCGTTTCGACGCGGACTTCCCGATCCTTGTGGAGGAACGTCCGGCCTATCGGGGCGCAGGGAGAAGGCTTGCGCATTTCCCGGCCTCGAAAAGAGCGCGGTAGATACTCGTGAGCGCCTTTCAGGTCAAGGGATGGCGGGCCGTGGCCACGGGTGTGCGAGAGCAGCTCGAGCTTGGCCGCAATGCGGACCTGTCCGGGTCACAATTCAGCCAAGGCGAGGCCCAAGGCTTCCTGACGTCGAGGTTGAGGGCGGGCCATGGCGGCGCAGAGGCCGGCAGGATCTAAGGCCCGCGTGGGCCTCGCCGTCTCGCTGCTGCTGCATCTGGCGTTCGTCACCGCGGCGATCCTCAGCCTGCCCCACTGGCGCCTGCCGCCGGACGGGCCGGCCCTCGAGGTCTCCCTGGTCCCACCGCGGCCAACGCCGGTCGAGCCGATGCGGCTGCGCGTGACGGAGACGCGCCCCGCCCGCCCGGCGCCCTCGCCGCCGGGGCTCTCACGGGCCCAGGTCGCACAGGCGCACCTGCCCGCTCCTGCGCCCGCCCCGACGCCGCCGGCCGCCTCAGGCGAGGACCCGGCGGCGCGGGCCAGGGTGACGGCGCTGCTGCGTGGCTCGGTCGGCTGCTCGGAGGCGACCTTCGTCCACCTGAGCCAGCCGGAACTCGACCGCTGCGCCAAGTGGCGGCGGGCGCAGGCCAAGCCGGGCCTGGAGATCCTCGCCCCGATCGCCGCGAACAAGCGCGCCTGGTTCGACGCCACCGTCGCCGCCCGCAACGCCCCCGATCATGGACCGGGCCTGGCCTGTTTCGGCAAGCCGCCCCACGGCATCAAGCTGGGGCCCCTGCCCTGCTATATCGAGCCGCCCAAGGGACCGCTCAGCGAGGACGTCGATGCGCCGCCCGAACCCGGCCGCTGACGACCGTCGGCGCGCTCAGACCCGCTGGGCCAGCCAGACCACGGCGGCTCCGGCCTGGTATTGATCGACCTTGTGCGCCACGGTCTTGAAGCCGTGGGTTCTGAGCAGGGCGTGGTATTCGTCCGGGTCTAGGCTGGCGTGATAGAGCCGTTCACCCTGGAACTCGCCCATCGCCACGCCCCGGTTCCAGCCGCTGGTGAACATCAGCGCCGCGCCTGGGGCCGCGTGCGCCGCGAAGACGGCGAACATGGCTTCCTGGTCCTGGGGCGTCAGGTGGAACAGGCTGTGCCAGGCCAGGATGCCGGCGAAGCGCCGGCCGAGATCCAGGCCGCGCATGTCGGCGATGACCCAGGTCTGTTCAGGGAAGCGCTCGCGACAGAGGGCGATCATCTCGGGCGAGGAATCCACGCCCGTCACCTGGCGGCCCTGCTCGATCAGGTGGCGGGCGATGGGCTGGCCACCACCGCAGCCGAGATCGAGCACCGCCCCCTCCGGCTGCGCAAGATCCAGGAACCTGCCCAGCCACGCGCCTTCACGCAGATGCTCGCTCCGCGCCGCGTCCCACGCCCGGGCGCGGCGGCGGTAGAGCCCGATGATGTTGTCCGCTTCGCCGTCCATAGCCCGATCCTAGCCCGCGCCGCCGATAAGAAAACGGCCCGGGAGCGATCCCGGGCCGTGATCTTGCGTCTGTCCGTGCGCCTATTCGGCGGGCGGGGCGTCGACGGTCTCTGGGGCCGGCGCATCCTCGCCGATGCCTTCGGGCAGGGCCTCCATGGGCGGCGGCGGGGCCTGTTCGGCCCGCTGGGCGGTGAGCGCCTCGTCACGCTTGGTGGCGATCCGCTGCATCGACCGGAGGTACGCGCCCGTGCCGGCCGGGATGAGCCGGCCCACGATCACGTTCTCCTTCAGCCCCTCGAGGGTATCGACCTTGCCGTTGACCGAGGCGTCGGTGAGCACCCGGGTGGTCTCCTGGAAGGAGGCCGCCGAGATGAAGGACCGGGTCTGCAGGCTGGCCTTGGTGATGCCGAGCAGCACGGGCGCAGTGATCGCTTCGCGTCCGCCGCGGGCGGCGGTCTTGGCGTTCTCCTCGTCGACCTCGACCTTGTCGAGATGGTCGGCCTTGAGCAGGCCGGTCTCGCCGGCGTCGAGTATCTCGACCTTCTGCAGCATCTGGCGAACGATCGTCTCGATGTGCTTGTCGTTGATCGGCACGCCCTGCAGTCGGTAGACCTCCTGGATCTCGTTCACCAGGAAGTCGGCCAGCGCCTCGATGCCCTGGATCCGCAGGATGTCGTGCGGGTCGGGATTGCCGTCGATCAGGTACTCGCCCTTGGCGATGAAATCCCCGTCGTGGACGGCGATGTGCTTGCCCTTGGGGATAAGGAACTCGACCGCTTCGCCGCCGTCTTCGGGGGTGATCTTGATCCGCCGCTTGTTCTTGTAGTCGCGGCCGAACTCCACCCGCCCGCTCATTTCGGCGATGATGGCGCAATCCTTGGGACGGCGCGCCTCGAACAGCTCGGCCACCCGCGGCAGACCGCCGGTGATGTCCCTGGTCTTGGCGCTTTCGGTGGGCAGGCGGGCCATCACGTCGCCCGGAAGCACCTCGTCGCCGTCGCCGACGGACAACACCGCGCCGACCGGCAGCAGGTACTTGGCCTCGCCGCCGTTCGACAGTCGGCGATAGCCGCCGTCCTCGCCCAGCACGCCCATGGCCGGACGCAGGTCCGCGCCGCGGGGCGAGGCGCGCCAGTCGATGACCACGCGGTTGGAGATGCCGGTGGCTTCATCGGCCTCCTCGCGCACAGACATGCTTTCGACCAGGTCCTCGAAGCGGACCTTGCCGGCCACTTCGGTGATCACCGGGGTGGTGTAGGGGTCCCACTCCGCCAGGCGCCCGCCGCGCTTGATCTTGTCGCCGTCCTTGACGCGCAGGCGCGCGCCGTAGGGCGGCTTGTAGGATTCGCGGTCCTTGCCGTCGACCTGGACGGTCACCTGCATGTTGCGGGTCATGACCACCAGGGTGCCGTCGGCGGTCTTCACGGTCGCGCCGGTCAGGCGCACCACGCCGTCGTTGGTGGATTCGAAGAATGACTGCTCGGCCACCTGGGCGGTGCCGCCGATGTGGAAGGTCCGCATCGTCAGCTGGGTGCCCGGCTCGCCGATCGACTGGGCGGCGATGACGCCCACCGCTTCGCCGATGTTCACCTTGGTGCCGCGGGCGAGGTCGCGCCCGTAGCAGGTGGCGCAGACGCCGATCTTGGCCTCGCAGGTCAGCACCGAGCGGACCTTCACCGACTGGACGGCCGCCCCCTCGACGATCTCGATCATGTCTTCGTCGAGATAGGTGTCGGCCGGCACGATGACCTCGTTGTCGCCCGGATCGCGGATGTCCTCGGCCGACGAGCGGCCCAGGATGCGCTGGCCCAGCGAGACCAGGACGTCGCCGCCCTCGACCACCGCGCGCAGGGTGATGCCGCGGGTGGTGCCGCAGTCTTCCTCGAAGATGATGCAGTCCTGGGCGACGTCGACCAGGCGGCGGGTCAGATAGCCCGAGTTCGCCGTCTTCAGGGCGGTGTCGGCCAGGCCCTTACGAGCGCCGTGGGTGGAGTTGAAGTACTCCAGCACGGTCAGGCCTTCCTTGAAGTTCGAGATGATCGGCGTCTCGATGATCTCGCCGGACGGCTTGGCCATCAGCCCGCGCATGCCGCCGAGCTGCTTCATCTGCGCCTGCGAGCCGCGCGCGCCGGAGTGGGCCATCATGTAGATGGAGTTCACTTCCAGCTCGCGGCCGGAGGCGTCCTTCCGGACCGTGGAGATCTCGGCCATCATTTCGTCGGCGACCCGGTCGGTGGACTTGGCCCAGGCGTCGACCACCTTGTTGTACTTCTCGCCGCGGGTGATCAGGCCGTCCGCGTATTGCTGCTCGTACTCCTCGACCAGCTTGCGGGTTTCGGCGACCAGCGCTTCCTTGCGCTCGGGGATGATGATGTCGTCCTTGCCGAACGAGATGCCGGCCTTGGCGGCCTCACGGAAGCCCAGGCCCATGATCTGGTCGGCGAAGATCACCGTCGCCTTCTGACCGCAGTGCCGATAGACGGCGTCGATCAGGTTGCCGATCTCCTTCTTGGTGAGCGGCTTGGCCACCATCCGGTGCCCGATCTGCGGGTGGTGCGGCAACAGCGCCGCGATCTTCATCCGGCCGGGCGTGGTGTCGATCACCTGGCGGACCACGACGCCCTCGGGATTGCTCTCGAAGTAGCGCGCCTTGATCTTGGTGTTCAGGGTCACCACGCCGGCGTCGAGCGCCGCGTCGATCTCGCCCATGTCGGCGAACAGCTTGCCCTCGCCGGGCTCGCCGTCCTTGGCGATCGACAGATAATACAGCCCCAGCACGATGTCCTGCGACGGCACGATGATCGGGCGGCCGTTGGCGGGCGAGAGGATGTTGTTGGTCGACATCATCAACACGCGCGCTTCCAGCTGGGCCTCGAGGCTCAGCGGCACGTGCACGGCCATCTGGTCGCCGTCGAAGTCGGCGTTGAAGGCGGCGCAGACCAGCGGGTGCAGCTGGATCGCCTTACCCTCGATCAGCTTGGGCTCGAACGCCTGGATGCCCAGGCGGTGCAGGGTCGGGGCGCGGTTCAGCAGCACCGGGTGCTCGCGGATGACCTCCTCGAGCACGTCCCAGACCGCCGGCTGCTCGCGCTCGACCATGCGCTTGGACTGCTTGACGGTGCCCGACAGGCCCTTGGCGTCCAGCCGCGCGTAGATGAACGGCTTGAACAGCTCCAGCGCCATCTTCTTGGGCAGGCCGCACTCGTGCAGCTTCAATTCCGGGCCCACCACGATGACCGAACGGCCCGAATAGTCGACGCGCTTGCCGAGCAGGTTCTGGCGGAAGCGGCCCTGCTTGCCCTTCAGCATGTCGGCCAGCGACTTCAGCGGGCGCTTGTTGGCGCCGGTGATGACCCGGCCGCGGCGGCCGTTATCGAACAGGGCGTCGACGGCTTCCTGCAGCATCCGCTTCTCGTTGCGGATGATGATGTCGGGCGCCCGCAGCTCGATCAGTCGCTTCAGGCGGTTGTTGCGGTTGATCACCCGGCGGTAGAGGTCGTTCAGGTCGGAGGTGGCGAAGCGGCCGCCGTCCAGCGGCACCAGCGGGCGCAGCTCGGGCGGGATCACCGGGATGACCGTCAGGATCATCCACTCCGGCTTGTTGCCGCTCTCCATGAACGCCTCGATCAGCTTGAGGCGCTTGGAGTACTTCTTCTGCTTGATCTCCGAGAGCGTGCTGGCCAGCTCGGTGCGCAGTTCGTCGGCGGTCTTGGCGAGATCGATGCCCATCAGCATGCCGCGCACGGCTTCGGCGCCGATCTCGGCGGTGAAGCTGTCGTCGCCGAACTCCTCCTGGCAGCGGAGGTAGTCGTCCTCGGTCAGCAGCTGGTGCTGCTTCAGCGAGGTCAGGCCCGGCTCGGTGACGATGTACTGTTCGAAATAGAGGACCCGCTCGATGTCCTTCAGCGGCATGTCGAGCATCATGGCGATGCGGCTCGGCAGCGACTTCAAGAACCAGATGTGGGCCACCGGCGAGGCCAGTTCGATGTGGCCCATGCGGTCGCGGCGGACGCGCGCGAGGGTGACCTCGACGCCGCACTTTTCGCAGATGATCCCCTTGTACTTCATGCGCTTGTACTTGCCGCACAAGCACTCGTAGTCCTTGGTCGGACCGAAGATCCGGGCGCAGAACAGGCCGTCGCGCTCGGGCTTGAAGGTCCGGTAGTTGATCGTTTCCGGCTTCTTGATCTCGCCGTACGACCACGAGCGGATCTTCTCCGGGCTCGCCAGGGCGATGCGGATCTGGTCGAAGGTCGGCGCGACCGGGACCGGGTTGAAGATGTTCAGGACTTCCTGATTCATCGGATATCCAGTTCGTCAGTGCGGCCTTGGCCGCGATAAATCCAAAGGTGCGTCAGAGCCCCGCCCCGCGAAGGGGGTAGGCGTCAGGTTTCCTCCAGGGCCACGTCGAGGCCCAGCGAGCGCATCTCCTTGACCAGCACGTTGAAGCTTTCCGGAATGCCGGCCTCGAAGGCGTCGTCGCCGCGGACGATCGACTCGTAGACCTTGGTCCGGCCGGCCACGTCGTCGGACTTGACCGTCAGCATCTCCTGCAAGGTGTAGGCGGCGCCGTAGGCTTCCAGCGCCCAGACCTCCATCTCGCCGAAGCGCTGGCCGCCGAACTGCGCCTTGCCGCCCAGCGGCTGCTGGGTGACCAGGCTGTAGGGGCCGATCGAGCGGGCGTGGATCTTGTCGTCCACCAGGTGGTGCAGCTTCAGCATGTAGATGTAGCCGACCGTGACCAAGCGCTTGAAGGGCTCGCCGGTCTGGCCATCGTGGAGTTGGACCTGGCCGGAGCGATTGAGCCCCGCCTGTTCCAGCATGTCCTCGATATCGGCGATGTGGGCGCCGTCGAACACCGGGGTGGCGATCGGCACGCCCTTCTCGAGGTTGCGGGCGAGTTCGATCAGATCCTCGTCGGACTCGGGCAGCTCCTGGTCCATGCCGTAGATCGCCTGCAGGCGATCTACCAGCGCCTTGCGCTGGCCGCCGTTCTGCCAGGCGTGGAGCAGGTCGGAGATCTGTCGTCCCAGGCCCGCGCAGGCCCAGCCGAGGTGGGTCTCGAAGATCTGGCCGACGTTCATCCGCGAAGGCACGCCCAGCGGGTTCAGCACGATGTCGACGTGTGTACCGTTGTCCAGATAGGGCATGTCCTCGATCGGCAGGATCTTGGAGATGACGCCCTTGTTGCCGTGACGGCCGGCCATCTTGTCGCCCGGCTGCAGCTTGCGCTTCACCGCCACGAACACCTTGACCATCTTCATCACGCCCGGCGGCAGCTCGTCGCCGCGGCGCAGCTTGTCGACCTTGTCTTCGAAACGGCGGTCCAGCCGGCGGCGGGCTTCGTCGAACTGGCGGCGCAGGGCCTCCAGCTCGCCCATGGCCTTCTCGTCGTCGAGCGCGATCTGCCACCACAGGCCCGGGGCGATGTCGTCGAGCTTGGCGGCGCCGATCTCGCCGCGGCCCAGGCCCTTGGGACCTGAGACGGCGACCTTGCCGAGCAGCAGTTCGCGCAGGCGGCCGTTGATGTTGCGGTTCAGGATGGCGAACTCGTCGTCGCGATCCTTGCCGAGGCGATCGACTTCAGCCCGTTCGATGGCCAGCGCCCGTTCGTCCTTGTCGACGCCGTGACGGTTGAACACCCGCACCTCGACCACCGTGCCGGACACGCCCGGCGGCAGGCGCAGCGAGGTGTCGCGCACGTCGGAGGCCTTCTCGCCGAAGATGGCGCGCAGCAGCTTCTCTTCCGGGGTCATCGGGCTCTCGCCCTTGGGCGTGACCTTGCCGACCAGGATGTCGCCCGGCAGCACCTCGGCGCCGATCGCCACGATGCCCGCCTCGTCGAGGTTGCGCAGCGCTTCCTCGCCGACGTTCGGTATGTCGCGGGTGATCTCTTCAGGCCCCAGCTTGGTGTCGCGGGCCATGACCTCGAACTCCTCGATATGGATCGAGGTGAAGACATCGTCGCGCACGATGCGCTCGGAAATCAGGATCGAGTCTTCGAAGTTGTAGCCATTCCAGGGCATGAAGGCGACCAGCACGTTGCGGCCCAGCGCCAGTTCCCCGAGTTCGGTGGACGGGCCGTCGGCGATGACGTCGCCGACCTGGATCACGTCGCCCACCCGCACCAGCGGGCGCTGGTTGATGCAGGTGTTCTGGTTGGAACGCTGGAATTTCGACAGGCGGTAGATGTCGACGCCCGGCCGGGTCGGATCGGTCTCCTCGGTGGCGCGCAGCACGATGCGGGTGCCGTCGATCTGCTCGACCACGCCGGTGCGGCGGGCGACGACCGTGGCGCCGGAGTCGCGGGCGACCACGTCCTCCATGCCGGTGCCGACCAGCGGCGCGTCCGACTGGATCAGCGGCACCGCCTGGCGCTGCATGTTCGAACCCATCAGGGCGCGGTTGGCGTCGTCGTTCTCGAGGAAGGGGATCAGGGCCGCGGCCACCGACACCACCTGCTTGGGCGACACGTCCATGAAGTCGACCAGGTCCTTGGGGGACAGGGTCACTTCGCCGTTGATCCGGACGGTGACGAGGTCTTCGACGATCTCGCCCTTGTGGAGCACGATGTTGGCCTGGGCGATGGTGTGCTTGGCCTCTTCCATCGCCGACATATAGACCACCTCCTCGGTAGTCTTGCCGTTCTTCACCCGGCGGTACGGGCTCTCGATGAAGCCGTACTTGTTCACCCGAGCATGGGTGGCCAACGAGTTGATCAGGCCGATGTTCGGGCCTTCCGGCGTCTCGATGGGGCAGATCCGGCCGTAGTGGGTCGGGTGCACGTCGCGGACTTCGAAGCCGGCGCGCTCACGGGTCAGACCGCCCGGGCCGAGGGCCGAAAGACGCCGCTTGTGGGTGATCTCCGACAGCGGGTTGGTCTGGTCCATGAACTGCGAGAGCTGCGAGGATCCGAAGAACTCGCGGACCGCCGCCGCCGCCGGCTTGGCGTTGATCAGGTCGTGCGGCATGACCGTGTCGATATCGACCGAACTCATGCGCTCCTTGATCGCGCGCTCCATGCGCAGCAGGCCGACGCGGTACTGGTTCTCCAGCAGCTCGCCCACCGAGCGGACCCGGCGGTTGCCGAGGTTGTCGATGTCGTCGATCTCACCGCGGCCGTCGCGCAGCCCAACCAGCACCTTCAGCACCGCGATGACGTCTTCCTTGCGCAGCACGCGGATATCGTCGGGGCAGTCCTGCTCCAGGCGCATGTTCATCTTCACCCGGCCGACCGAGGAGAGGTCGTAGCGCTCGGAGTCGAAGAACAGGCCCTGGAACATGGCCTCGGCGGCGTCCACCGTCGGCGGCTCGCCCGGGCGCATGACCCGGTAGATGTCGAACAGCGCATCCTCGCGGCCGGAATTCTTGTCCACCCGCAGGGTGTTGCGGATGTAGGCGCCGACGGTGACGTGGTCGATGTCGAGCACGTCGATGGTTTCGAAGCCGCGGTCGGCCAGCGACTGGATCATGGCGGCGTCGAGTTCGTCGCCGGCCTCGGCGAAGATCTCGCCGGTCTCCATATTGACCTCGTCACGCGCCAGATAGCGCCCGGCGAGGGCGTCGGGCGGCAGCAGCAGGGTCTTGGCGCCCGCATCGGCGATCTTCTTGGCCTGGCGGGCCGAGATCTTGGTCCCAGCGGGCGCGACTTCCTCGCCTGTGTCGGCGTCGATCAGGGGGAAGTCCGGCTTCACCCCGCGCCAGCGCTCGGGCTTGTAGGGCGTGGCCCAGCCGCCTTCGCGGCGCTCGTAGGGAACCACGTCGTAGAAGGTGGTGAGGGTCTCTTCCCCGTCCATGCCCAGGGCATAGAGGAAGGTGGTGGCCGGCAGCTTGCGGCGCCGGTCGATGCGCACATAGACGATGTCCTTGGCGTCGAACTCGAAGTCGAGCCAGGAGCCGCGATAGGGGATCACGCGGGCGGCGAACAGCAGCTTGCCCGACGCGTGGGTCTTGCCCTTGTCGTGGTCGAAGAAGACGCCCGGCGAGCGGTGCATCTGGGAGACGATCACCCGCTCGGTGCCGTTGACGATGAAGGTGCCCTTGTCGGTCATGAGCGGGATGTCGCCCATGTAGACGTCCTGCTCCTTGATATCCTTCACCGAGCGGGCGCCGGTTTCCTCGTCGGTTTCGAAGACGATCAGGCGCAGCTTCACCTTCAGCGGCGCGGCATAGGTCATGTCCCGCTGGATGCACTCTTCGACGTCGTACTTGGGCTCTTCGAATTCGTAGGAGACGTATTCGAGGACGGCGCGTTCGTTGAAGTCCTTGATCGGGAAGACCGACTTGAAGACCGCCTCGATGCCCTCGTCCCGGCGTTGGCCCGGCCGCACTTCACGCTGCAGGAATTGTTCGTAGGACGAGCTTTGAACCTCGATGAGGTTCGGCATCTGCACCGCCTCTGGGATGCGGCCGAACGTCTTACGGATACGCTTCTTGCCGGTGAAGGACTGCGTCATCGGTGCTCCTGATGCGGACGGACTCCGCGCGTCGTGCTCCTGCGTCCACCCTCGGATCAGGCCTGCCGGCCTGACGGACGCTGGATAAGCCCCACCCGTATTGGATGGAGCGCCCCTTCGCGCTGGTCGGAGGGCGGCGGACCGCGCCTCGGGGCGTTAGTACCGATGCAAAAAC
>DATCFQ010000104.1:0-8312 GCA_036509495.1 Caulobacteraceae bacterium | reverse complement strand
AGTAGCCGACCTCGGTGGAGACCACGCCAGGGATGTGCTCCATGTCGTGTTGCATCGACCAGAAGCAGCCGCCGGCGAAGACCGCCGTCTGCAATCTCGCCGCGGTGAGCGCGGGGCCCGCCGCCAGCAGCAGCCCGAACGCCAGGATTTTGAGGGGAGTGAGCTTCTTCATGGTCGCATGCTCGCTCCATCGCGTGACAGGATCAAGGCGATGATGGCCCGGCCTCGCAATTATCCATGGCTTGCATGGGCGCGGCCCAGGTGTCAGGAACCCTGACGAACGTGGCGGATCGCCTCCCCGGGCTTGACTTTGGGCCGGTCGGGATTGACTCCGCAGCACCCGCTGAGGGCGGCGGCCCCAGCCGGCGTACTTAGAATGGGAAACTCATTGGAGCCGACCGGGCGATGAACTTGCACGCCTTTGCCGAGTGGTTGAGCCAGACTCCGCTGAGTCTGACGATCCAGAACGTCTCCTGGATCATCCCCACGGTTCAAACCATCCACATCCTGTCGATCGCCATCGTCATCTCCTCGGTGTTCATGGTCGACCTGCGGCTGCTGGGCGTCATCGGGCGCAGCCAGCCGACCGCCGCCTACACCTCGCGCTTCCTGACCTGGATCTGGCCGACCCTGGTGGTGCTGGCCCTCACCGGCTCGATCCTGATCATCGGCGAACCCTCGCGTTCGCTGGAGAACCCGGCGTTCCAGACCAAGATGGTGCTGCTGATCCTGGCGATGATCACCACCGCCGTGCTGCAGCGGCCGACCTTCAAGGATCCCGCCTATTGGGAGCTGACCACCGGTCACAAGATCTCGGCGGGCGTCCTGGCGGTGCTCTCCCTATGCCTGTGGGTCGGCATCGTCTTTGCCGGCCGCTGGATCGCCTACATGAACGTCGACAGCGCCTGAGCCGCCGACAAACCGGACGGTCCGCCGTCCCCGAACACGCCCGCCGAGGAGGGAATGGACCTTCAAGCGCTGTTTCAATGGCTTTACGATTCGCCGGTCGGCACCGCCGTCCGCGAGAGCGGATCGCTGTTTCCGTGGATCGAATCCGTCCACGTGCTCTCCATCACCCTGGTGGTCGGCTCGATCAGCATCGTCGACCTCAGGCTGCTGGGCCTCACCTCCAAGAGCCGGGCGGTCAGCCGCCTGACCGGCGAGGTGCTGCCCTTCACCTGGACCGCCTTCATCCTGGCGGCGATCACCGGCGGGCTGCTGTTTTCGTCCAACGCGGTGAAATACAGCCACAACAGCTTCTTCCTGGCCAAGATGGCCCTGCTGGTCGTGGCCTTCCTGAACATGGTGGTGTTCCACGTCATCACTTCGCGCGGGATCGAGCACTGGGACGAGTCGCCCCATCCGCCGCTGCGGGCGCGGCTGGCCGGCGGCCTTTCGCTGCTGCTGTGGATCGCCGTCATCACCTGCGGGCGCTGGATCGGCTTCACCATGAGCGCCTTCTGAGGCGATCTTAGGCGATGATGTCGGGGGTCAGTTGGTCCTCGATCTGGCTGATCTCGTCGCGCAGGGCGAGTTTCTTCTTCTTCAGCCGTGCGATCTGGATCTGGTCGGGACCGGCCAGGGCCTCGAGCGCGCCCACAGCGGCGTCGAGGTCGTTGTGCTCGAGCTTGAGCATGGAAAGTCGCGCGCGAAGGGCCTCGGACTCAGGCTTCGGCTCATCGCTCATCGGCGCGAACCTCCTCGAACGCTGGAGCGGGCCAAAGCCCGCCGACCCGGAATCAGCCCTGGCGGGCCTTGAACCGGGGATTGGTCTTGTTGATCACATAGACCCGGCCCCTGCGGCGAACCACCTTGCAGTCGCGGTGGCGCGTCTTGAGGGACTTGAGCGAGCTTCTGACCTTCATGGCGGCGTCTTTCGGGCGCCGGAACGGGCCGGCTCAAGGGTTACAAAGAGCGCGCGCATATAGGTCGGAGCTGGGCTAAAGTCAACGAAGCGCGCGGCCGGGAAGGCCCGCCTGAACCCGAGGAAGCCCGCGCGCGCCCGCATGGATCGACGCCTGTTTCTCTTTACTGGCATTGCGGGCCTGTCGGACCCCGCCGCCCTCCTGAACACCGTGTCGCCGGCCCCGGTCACCCGCTCGGGGGACCCGGCGTTCGACGCGTGGTCGCAGGACTTCCTGGCCCGCGCCATGGCCGCCGGACTGCCCGAGGCCCTGGTCCGCGGTGAGCTGAAGGACGCCACCCCCGACCCGCGCGTGGTCGCCGCCGATCACAGGCAGCCGGAGTTCACCCGGCCGGTGGGCGACTACATCCGCTCGGCGGCCTCCGCCTCCCGCATCCAGGGCGGCCTCGAGCACAAGACCGAGGTGGGGCCATGGCTGGACCTGATCCTCACCCGCTTCGGCGTCGATCCGGGCGTGCTGATCGGCATCTGGGGCCTGGAGAGCGGCTATGGCCTCGATGAAGGCGATTATGACGTGGTCCGCTCCCTGGCGACCCTGGCCGCGGACGGCCGCCGGCGGGCCTGGGCCGAAACCGAACTGTCGGACGCCCTGCGCATCGTCGCCGGCGGCCGGGCGCGCCGCACGCAGCTGACCGGCTCGTGGGCCGGGGCCATGGGCCAGACCCAGCTCGAGCCCAGCGAATATCTGAGCCGCGGCGTCGACGTCGACGGCGACGGCCGCGTCGACATCTGGAATTCGCCGCCCGACGCCTTGGGCTCCAGCGCCAATATCCTGAAGCAGGCCGGCTGGCGGCCGGGCGAGGACTGGGCCCGCGAGGCGCGCCTGCCGCCGGGCTTCGACTACGCCCTGGCGGAGGGCCCGAAACAGCCGCCCGCCTGGTGGGCGGCCAGGGGCGTCCAGCGCGCCGACGGCCAGCCCTGGGCCGCGGCCGACCAGGCCTCGCCCTGCCAGCTGCTGGTCCCGGCCGGCGCCCTGGGCCCGGCGTTCCTGGCCCTGCCCAACCACTTCGTGATCCGCGCCTACAACAACTCGATCAGCTACGCCCTGGCGGTGGGCCTGATCGCCGACGGCGTCGAGGGCCGCCCGCCGCTCGCGGCAGCCTGGCCGGTCGAGGCCCCCATGGCCAGCGACGACCGCATCGGCGCCCAGACCGCCCTGAAGGCGCTGGGCTATGACCCGGGTCCAGCCGACGGCCGCATCGGCGCCCAGACCCGCGCGGCGCTCCGGGCCTGGCAGGGCAAGAGCGGGCTCGCCGCCGACGGCCACCTGACCGTCGATCTGTCGCGGCGGCTGCAGCAGGAAGCGGCGGCCCGTCCGGCGCCATGACGCAGGCGGCGCTTATTCATTCTTGTCCAGCGGCGCCTTAAGACTCTTCGGCATGAGGCGCAGAGTGCTGATCCTTGGGGCTGCGGCCCTGGCCGCGGCCGGCGGGGCGCTCGGCCAGACAGCGGCCGACGGCGACGCTGGGGTGCTGACCCAGAGCCGCTTCGACGATTGGGTCGGCGACATCCGCGCCCGGGCGCTGGACGAGGGCGTCACCGCCCCGACCTGGGAGCTGGCGCTGCAGGGACTGGCCCCCGATCCCGTGGTCGTCGCCCGCCGTGCGGCGGCGGCGGAGACCAACCAGACCGTCACCGACTATGTGCTGAGGCTGCTGAATGGACGTGGGCGCAAGGCGCGGGCCAAATATCTGGCCATGCCCCAGCTGGAGGAGATCGAGCTCCGGAGCGGCGTGCCGGGCGGGCCCCTGGTCGCCTTCTGGGGCATGGAGTCCGACTACGGCGGCAACATCGGCGATCGTGACGTGCTGAGGGCCACCGCGACGCATGGGGCGGCCGGCTCGGGAGGACCCGACTGGGGCGGCGAGTTCGTGGCGGCGCTGAAGATCCTGCAGACCCAGGTGGTGCCGCGCACGCGGCTGGTCGGCTCCTACGCCGGGGCCGTCGGCCAGACCCAGCTTATGCCGACCAATTATCTGAAGTACGGCGTCGATTTCGACGGCGACGGGCGCATCGACGTCTGGGGTGATTCGCTGGACGCCCTGGCCTCGACCGCCAGGCACCTGACCCAGGCCGCCGGCTGGCGGCGCGGGGAGAGCTGGCTCGAGGAGGTCGTGCTGCCGGGTGACCTGGACTGGCGCAAGATCGAGCCCGAAACCACCTCGCTCAGTCCCAACGCCTGGGCCGCCGAGGGCGTGCGCCGCAGTTCGGGCGAGCCGTGGAACGCCGTCGACCAGGCCTCGGGCGCCGTGCTGCTGCTGCCCGCCGGCCTCGGCGCTCCCGCCTTCCTGGCCTTTCCGAACTATGCCGCCTTCGAGGCCTATAATCCCAGCCTCCCCTATGCGGTGGGCGTCTCGCTGCTGGCCGAGATGGCGGCGGGCCGCACCGCCTACCTCGAGCCCTGGCCGCCGGAGCCTCTGTTGCCCACCGTGTCGCGGATGGCCGCCCAGGCCGGGCTGGCGCGACTGGGCTTCTATGCCGGCAAGATCGACGGCGACATGGGCAAGCGCTCGCGCAAGGCCCTGCGCGACTGGCAGCTGGGCGCCGGCCGCCCGCGCGACGGCCATCTGACCCTGGACGAGGTCAAGGCGCTGACCGCCTGAGAGCGCAAACGCGGAATTAAGCATTAACGCCGAATCTCGACCCGCAATCACCCGGGCGGCGGCTTCATGTTCCAGATCATCGGCATCGTCGTGCTGTTCTCGATGGTGTTCGGCAGCTTCATCATCTCCGGCGGCAAGCTGGCGGTGATCATGAGCGCCCTTCCCCACGAGATGATGGCGATCGGAGGCGCCGGCGTCGCCGCCTTCCTGATCTCCAACTCGATGACCGTCATCAAGGCGACGGGGGCGGGCGTGGGCAAGGCGTTCGCGGGCCCCAAGTGGAAGCCCGGCGACTACCGGGACCTGCTGTCGCTGCTGTTCCTGCTCACCAAGACCATGAAATCCAAGGGCGTCATCGCCCTGGAAAGCCATATCGAGAAGCCGGGCGAGAGCCCCATCTTCGCCCGCTATCCGCGCCTGTCGAAGGACCACTTCGCCATCGACTTCATCTGCGACACCCTGCGGATGATGACCATGAACCTGGAGGATCCGCACCAGGTCGAGGACGCGATGGAGAAGCAGCTCGAGAAGCACCATCACGAGGCTTCGGCCCCTTCGCACGCGCTGCAGAACCTGGCCGACGCCCTGCCGGCGCTGGGCATCGTCGCGGCGGTGCTGGGGGTGATCAAGACCATGGGTTCGATCACCGAGCCCCCCGAGGTGCTGGGGGCCATGATCGGCGGCGCCCTGGTCGGCACCTTCCTCGGCGTCTTCCTGGCCTATGGCATGGTCGGCCCGATCGCCACGCGAATGAAGGCCATCGTCGACGAGGAAGCGGCCTTCTACCGGATCATCCAGTCGGTGCTGGTCGCCCACCTGCACGGCAACGCCGCCCAGATCTCCGTCGAGATCGGCCGCGGCGACATCCCCAGCCAGGCCCAGCCCAGCTTCCTGGAAATGGAAGAGGCGCTGACCGCCGCGCCGACCGACATCGGCAGCTGAACGACCTGCGGGCATTCTTCAATCTGAATTGAACCATAGGGCGGCGAACGCATTATCGCTCTTGCCCGCCTAAGGCTCCGCTTGCCGGCATCCGTGAAAACGGGCTATTCGGCCGGGGGTGCTCGCGCGATAAGGGCGCTCTAACCTCCAAGGGGACCTCCAATGACCTCCACTCTCCTCCGCAAGCTCATGGTCGCCGGCGCCGTCGTTGCGGCCCTCGGCGTCGTCGCCTGCAAGCCGAAGCCTGCTGCTGACGCGACTGCCGCTGCCTCCGACGCCACCGCCGCTGCTTCCGACGCCGCCGCCGCCGCTTCCAGCGCCGCCGCCGACGCTTCGGCCGCTGCTTCGAGCGCCGCCGCCGCCAGCGACACCGCCGCTGCCACTCCGGCCTCTTCGGCTCAATAAGCCGTATCGGCCAGAGACTTCTGAAGGGCCGCCCTCGGGCGGCCCTTCTTGATTCCGGGCCATGACGGAACGGGCGATCCTCGACTGGAGCCAGGACGGCGCTCCCCGGTCGCGCCGCTTCGACGACGTCTATTTCTCCGCCGAGGGCGGGCTGGACGAAGCGCGTGCCGTCTATCTGGCCGGTTGCGGGCTGCCGGACGCCTGGCGGGGCCGATCCCGTTTCACCGTCGGCGAGCTGGGATTCGGAACCGGCCTGAACATCCTGGCGCTGCTCGAGCTATGGCGCCGCACGCGGCCGGTCGGCGGCCGCCTCGTGATCTTCTCGATCGAGGCCTTTCCGCTTTCCCGCGAGGACGCCGCGGCGGCGCTCAGGGCGTGGCCCGAACTCGAGGACCTCGCCGCGCCCCTGATTCGCCGCTGGCCGACGGCCGAGGGCTTCCACCGCATCGATTTCCCCGGGCTGGACGCCAGCCTGGACCTGGCGGTCATGGAGGCGGCCGAGGCGCTGCACGCCTGGGACGGGCGCGCCGACGCCTGGTTCCTCGACGGCTTCTCACCGGCCAAGAACCCCGAGATGTGGCGCGAGGCGGTGCTGACGCTGCTCGCCCAGCGCTCGGTCCCCGGCGCGCGGGCGGCGAGCTTCACCATCGCTGGCGCAGTCCGGCGGGGGCTGCAGGCGGCCGGTTTCTCGGTCGAACGCCGCCCAGGCTTCGGCCGCAAGGCCGAGCGGCTGGAGGCGAGGCTGGGCGAGGCGGCGCCGCAGACCGACTATCCGGCGCCGCGGGTCTGCATCATCGGCGCTGGCATCGCCGGCGCGGCCCTGGCCCGGGCCGTCAAGGCGCAGGGGCTGCGCCCATTGGTGATCTCGGGCGCCGGCGTGGCCGCCTCGGGCAATCCCGCCGCCCTGGTCACCCCGCGGTTCGACGCCGGCGGCGGCGTCATGGCCCGACTGCACGCCCAGGCCTTCGCCCGCGCCGTTACGCTCTATGAGGACGAGATTCCGGAATCGCTGATCGCCCGCGGCGTGCTGCAGCTCCAGGCCGGCCCCCGCGACGGCCGCCGCTTCGGAGTGGTCGCCGAGAGCCCCTTGTTCGAGCCGGACGGCCTCGAGCTGCTATCGACTGCGGCGGCCGGCGAGCGGCTGGGCGAGCCCGGGGAAGCTGGCGGTCTCTGGATCGAAGAGGGCCTGGTGATCGAACCCGCGTCGGTGCTCGGCGCCTGGCTCGCCGACTGCCCCCGGCTGGAGGCCGAGGCGACCTCCCTGCGGCGGACGGCGGACGGCTGGGCGGTGATCGGCGCCGACGGGGAAATCCTGGCCGAGGCGGACGTGGTCTTCATTGCGGGCGGCTTCGGCTCACGCCGGCTGTGGCCGGAGCTGCCGCTGCAGGCGGTGCGCGGCCAGGCGAGTTTCGCCGCCGTCCATGAGCGGCCTCAGGCGGCGGCCTGGGGCGGCTATGTCATCCCGACCCGCGAGGGCCTGCTGTTCGGCGCCACCCACGACCGGGATCGCGAGGACGTCGAGGTTCTCGAAGAGGATCATCGGCGCAACCTCCAGACCCTCGCCAAGGCCCGCCCGGAGCTGGCGGCGAGCCTGCAGGGCCGGCCGCTCGCGGGCCGGGCCGCGCTGCGGGCCTCGACCCCCGACCACGCCCCCGTCGCCGCCGCGCTGGAGCCGGGCCTGTTCGCGCTCTCGGGCCTCGGAGGCCGCGGCTTCACCCTGGCGCCGCTGCTGGCCGAGCACATCGTCTCCGAGGCGCTGGGCGCGTCGTCGCCCCTGCCGCTCCAGCTGGCGGCTGCGGTCGGCCGCAGCCGCCCCGGCGCGAGGTCCGCGCACACGCCCGATTAACTCCGGGGGAGCTTAATCGGCGGCCAGTCTCGAAAGCCCCCGACGTGAGCACCGCCGCCTCCCTGCAGCCCGAAACGCCCGCACCGGCCGAGCCGTCCGCGCCGCCGCCGTCGCGCTCGCGCGTGGCGCTGTTCAAGCGGCTGGCCGACGTCGTCTGCCTGCCCACTAGCCGGGTCAACGCCTTCGAGCGCAGCATGACCGCCGACCTGCTGGTCGACATGCTCCGCGAGGCGCCGATCGAGGACCGCACCCGCGTCGCCCGGCGGCTGTCGTCCCTGGGCGAGATTCCGGCCCGCCTCGTGCGCTTCTTGCTGCGCGACGAGATCGCCGTCGCCCAGACCCTGCTGGAGAACTGCGCCTCCCTTGGAGACGCAGACTTGCTGGACTGCGCCAAGCGCTGCACCACCGAACACCGCCGGCTGATCGCGCTTCGCCGCGGCCTGAGCGACGTGATCTCCGAGGCCCTGATCGAAGGCATGGAGCCGGTGGTCATCGAGGCCTTGCTGCGCAACGAGCTGGCGCGGCTGACCAATACGGCGGTCGAGACCATGGTCGCGGCCACCCGCGACGAGCCGCAGTTCATCCCGCTCCT